>NZ_JBMKNV010000011.1:0-130950 GCF_049220665.1 Chryseobacillus diguaensis | reverse complement strand
AACAAAAGGGCACTGTGACCCATCAGGTTAGCATAACTGGCCTCCACCCCTTGGAAAGGCATGACGAAGGAATGAGAGGGCAATTGACCCGTTGAGACATGGGAGGGAAAGCCCCCAAGGGCGGCGTGGAGATGTACAAAATATGGTAATATATGGAGTGGTAGCTGACTCCTTTATTTAACTATGCCTTCACGAAGCCAAACTGATGTGAACTCATTTCATTTACCCGTAAACCCAATTACAAGGGTTATGAAATCCTGCGAATAAGTGAGCATTCGAGAGATATTCGTATCAAACTGAGGGAGTTGAAGAAGGGGTGTTAATATTGTTAAATTTTAACTACTGATAGTTGGCTAAATGGGAGGAATGAACTAAATGGCTAAAAAAATGTTTGTGCAAATAAGTGATTGTAAACTATATGCTAAATTGGTGGGGGAAAATAACAGAAAGCCAACAGTCTTAATGGACGCTGGATATGGAGATTTTTCCAAGACTTGGGATTCAGTAATTGGGGATATTTCAATGCTCTCTAATGTTCTAATTTATGATAGAGCAGGACTTGGGAAAAGTGAAACAAGTTCTAACCCCAGAACCAGCCGTGAGATGGTAAAAGAATTGAAGGAACTTCTTATTGAAGCCAAGATAAAACCTCCCTACATATTAGTCGGTCATTCGTTCGGTGGAGTTAATATGAGGATGTATGCAACTGAATATCATAATGAAGTTTGTGGACTTGTCTTGGTTGACTCTACGCCTGAAGATTACAGAGAAAGATTTCTCCCAACGATGCCACAAGATTTTCAACAAGCATACAACAAGCAATTCGTTTACGAAGGCAATTATGATGAATTTATGGAATGCCTAAAGCAGTTAAAAGAAACCAGGCAAAAATTAAATGTCCCTTTAATTGTACTTTCAGCTGGTAAGAAAGCTCATTATTCAAAGGAATCACAAGAGTTATGGAATGAAATGCAGAGAGAGATTCTTGAAATATCCTCAGATGGTGAATTGGTGATTGCTGAAAACAGTGCTCACTATATACAAAATGACGAACCAGAAGTGGTAGTCAGTGCGATAAAAAAGTTGATTGACAATAGTTAAGATTGATTGTTTGTACTTAAACTATTGGGTGCTTTAATCCAACAACATAAATCCTAAAA
Organism: Chryseobacillus diguaensis; assembly: GCF_049220665.1. NCBI lineage: Bacteria > Bacillati > Bacillota > Bacilli > Caryophanales > Bacillaceae > Chryseobacillus > Chryseobacillus diguaensis. The sequence continues at coordinate 129,790 of NZ_JBMKNV010000011.1, read as the reverse complement.
ATGAAGATTATATACAACACTTTATTCATAAATATTTAATCACCAGCATCTCTTGTGTTGCCACATACACTCTGGACAAGTGGAGTGCTGTGCGTTGCTTAAATGGATTGGGAAATAATTCAAAACCAAAGAACCTTTAAAATATTATTAAAGGTTCTTTAATTTTTCTATAATAAATTTTATTAAGACGATATTTTGGGAAGATATTGGAATTCAATTCTACTGCTTGTGTTTCTGTCAATAGCGCATTACTTTTCTCCATTATCGCAGGAATAAAAATCCTCATTTTACGGTTATGTTTTTGCGTATGCTGGAATTTGAAAAAATGCAGGATTTTGTTCTCTATTTATATTTAAATACAATGAAAGGATTGAAAAGTTTATCCGACTGTGACGGGGTTCATTTCCTGAACTCTTTATGAATTGCAAGACAAACATTTCAGGATTATAAGAGACCTTCTTCATTTTAAATAGTAATACTGAGCTTGGCGAGGACATATATCAAGCAGCAAAGCTTTCAATGAATGACAGTTCTGCTAAAAGGAAAAAGCGGTTAGAAGACAGAACTATTCTCCTTCCAGAAACTTATCAGGTCTCAACTAGAGTATTTAAGCGGAATCCAGACGTTTTAACTGAAGTGTTGCTTCGAGCAAATGGGATATGTGAAAAATGTCAGAAACGAGCACTTTTTAAACGTAAATCGGATGGGCTGCCATATTTAGAAGTTCATCATACAGAAAGGCTGGATGGGGGAGAGGATACAGTTGAGAATGCTGTAGCAGTTTGCCCGAATTGCCTATGGATAAATTAGGAGGAATTATAAGTATTGTATAACGGACGGTGGGAAACGTCCGAAACAAAGAAAATCTACCAAGCTACAAGAAATTCGGAAATGCTGATTGAATACTTGGAAGAATGCATGCTGAAGGAAAGTCTGTCTTCCTTTATCGGAGAACAGCCAAACCCAAAAAGAGACTATGGGTCGAAATCTATTATGTTTCATCTAAATCAAGAAAAAAGATTTTATCGCTGCGCCAAGAAGAGACCATAATCATATCCATGTCGTGTTATTTAACCAATTTGTTAGGATGGAACAATTAGAAAAGATGGATTTTAACAATGGAAACAGCATGAAAGACCCTAATGTAAAGATTCATAACAAACATGAAATTGAGCGGCTTTTTGAATTAATGAAAATCTGCAAAAAATTAACACTTATTGATTTACCCAATCAAAGGCCGCTCACAAAAATAATCTAATGCCTCATTTACTTTATCGATATCATACAGTTTCTTTTCTAAACAAAAATAAATAATCAAATCACCAGTGTCGCTGTAAGACATAGAATGGCCTGCATACTTTAGAAGATCTTCCAGTTCTTCTGTATTCAGCTCCAGAGCTAAGCCCAGTGCAATCAAGGTTTGCTTCCTTGGTTGAACTTGATTGTTTTTTATTTTTGAATAATGTCGCCGGTCTATACCGGCTTTTTTATATATTTCAGCTTCATCTTCAATTCCCTTTCGGCGCAATAGTTCTAGCAATATCTGATTCAAAGCAGGTTTGCGCTTATCTTCAATAAACTCCTCTAACTCAATAAATAATGGTTCCGAATAGATAAGGCTTTCTTCCGATTCTTTATAATTCGGAGCTTGTAAAGTAATGAATTGATGATGGAGTATGAAATTTTCCATCTCACTCAAAAGGCTGCGATCAAGCATCGTTCTTACTCCCTTCAAATTGTCGCCTCACAGGCGACCAAATTATGGATGAATTTGAGTATGATTATATCATGATGAACGGAGAGGGGAATAACAGATGAATAAAGACTTGACGGAGATTGTGTTTCTAATCGACCGCAGCGGCTCAATGGCGGGCTTGGAAAGTGATACGATAGGAGGATTTAATGCACTTATAAGCAGACAGAGTCAATTTCAAGGCGAGACAAAGGTAACTGCCATCCTTTTTGATGATCAGTACGAAATGTTATGGAGTGCTGAAAAGGCTGAAAATGTGACCCTTACGACGAATGAATACTATGTCAGAGGGTGTACAGCTCTTTTAGACGCGATAGGGAAAACCATTTTGGACGTTGGAAGCAGACTCATGCATACAAGCGAGGAACAGAGACCTGGAAAAATGATTTTCGTCATTACAACCGATGGAATGGAAAACGCCAGCCGGGAATTTACTTATAAAAAAGTCAAAGAAGTGATTATCCATCAGCAGGAGAAGTACAACTGGGAGTTTCTATTTCTAGGAGCGAACATGGATGCTTTTCAAGAAGCGGATCAACTTGGTATTCATAAAGACATGGCCTATGAATTTACGGCTACCAGTGCAGGAGTCGAGCAGATGTATTCTGCATTGGACAGCACCTTAATGGAAATGAGAATAGAGGAGGATCAACATGATGAATAAAGTCAAAGAAGCACAAGTCCAATCACAAGCAGAGCCCTTAATTTAACTCTTTAAACGCCCACTGTATAAATCGGAACTAATATGGAATAAAAAACTATTTATTAAAAATCTATAAGTCCTTTGCCCACTACTCTTCTGTAGTGGCGTTTTTTTGTCCATTAAATAACTGCTAGAGGACACTCTGTGTTTAAGTGCCATCTGTAGGGTTTAAACCGTCAACATTATCTTTTGTGTTTCAACTCTTGGTTATTTTTGAATTGAATATAAATCCAATATATGAAAAGATTATTTTAATTGAGGCTATTAATAAAATTGTAGAAAATTAATGCTTATACTTTGTTATTTGACTAAGTAAATTATTAGAGGAGGAGTTTAATATATGGGTAGCACGTTTAAATCAAATGATACAACAGTATCTGATATTTTACGTGATATTGAACAAGGGATAATTCAGTTACCAGATTTTCAACGTGGTTGGGTTTGGGATGACAATCGGATTAAAGCATTAATTGCCAGTATTTCTAACTCCTATCCAGTAGGAGCATTAATGTTTTTAGAATATAGTGAAGGGGGAAATATACGTTTTAAATATCGTCCATTTACGGGTGCTACAGCATTAGCTATTCCTGAGATATTAGTTCTTGATGGTCAACAAAGAATGACTTCTATCTTCAACGCTATGTTTTCGAAACAAGCTGTTTTGACAAAAACGGATAAGAATAAAGAAATTAAACGATACTACTATTTAGATATTGAACGTTGTTTAAATAGTACAACTGATCGAATAGATGCGATTATTTCAGTACCTGAAGATAAAATTATTCGCTCAAATTTCGGGAGAGATATAGAACTAGATTTAAGTACTAGAGATTCTGAATGTGAAAATCACATGTTTCCTATAAATAAAGTGTTTGATTCCATTGCTTGTACGATGTGGATGAATGATTATCAAAAATATTATAATTATGACCCAGATATTTTAACAAAGTACGCTCGATTTATTGCAGAAATTTTGGTTCCTATTCAAAGTTATAAAGTTCCAGTCATTACTTTAAGTAAAGATACTCCGAAAGAGGCAGTCTGCCAAGTATTTGAAAATGTTAATTCAGGTGGTGTTTCTTTAACTGTATTTGAATTAATGACAGCCACTTTTGCAGCAGATAATTTTGAATTACGTAAAGATTGGGAAGACCGTTATAATAAGTTAATTCAGAAATCAGCATTATCTATTTCAAATCAGAAAGATTCCATTTTATCTGTTGTGTCCTCAACGGATTTTTTAACTGCAATTACTTTATTAGATCGCTATTACATAAAAGTAAACGGTGGAGAGGCAATTAGTTGTAAGAAGAGGGATGTATTAAAACTAACCTTAACAAAATATCTACAATATGCTGATGATTTAACGGAAGGTTTTATCCAAGCAGCTAGTTTTTTAAAAGAACAGCGAATATTTTCTTCAAGAGATTTACCATACAGTACTCAGCTTATTCCTATGGCAGTAATATTTGCAATCTTAAAAACGAAAACACAAGACAGCATAATTAAAGATAAAATTTCATCTTGGTATTGGTGTGGAGTATTTGGTGAAATGTATGGTGGTGCTAATGAAACCAGATATGCTAATGATGTCGGAGGAATGATTGAATGGATTAATGGAGGTAGTGAGCCTGATACCATTCAGAGAGCCTACTTCCAACCAACAAGATTATTATCATTACAATCACGGTTAAGTGCTGCATATAAAGGGGTTATGGCACTAATTTTAAAAGCGGGATGCCTAGATTTTATTAGTGGTAGTCCGATGGATTTCACTGTTTTCTTGGATGAAAATACAGATATTCACCATATCTTCCCTCGTGCATATTGTGAATCTAAAAAAATCGATAAAACAAAATGGAATTCTATTGTAAATAAAACACCCCTATTTGCTAGGACTAATCGAATTATTGGAGGAAGTGCGCCAAGTGAATATTTGAAGAAAATTGAAGCTAGTAATCATGTAATTGGTGCAAATCTTGATAGTTATGTAGCAACCCATAAGATTGATTTGAACGATTTACGTAGCGGTAATTTTGATAATTATTATATTAAACGTACTAAGTCCTTGATAGGCCTAATCAGCACAGCAATGGCAAAACCGATTTCTAATTTAAATGGAGATGATGTGATAGCTGCTTTTGGTGGACCGTTGAATTAATTTTAAATTTGGGCTCCAGGCAGATGTATTTAGAAATTTAATTTATGAAGTTCTGGCTGATGCTGAGGATGAGGGGATAAAAATGAAATAAAAGACAGTAGAGTGCGAACTTAGCTGCTATCGCACTCTACTTTTTTACCTATAAAATTTATTCATCATAATCATCAGTATACAAGATATGCATAATATCTTCTGATGCAGCCATATCAGAGATCAAATCAAAAAGTTTCTCGGCTATACAATTATTCATTTCAGCGTGAATTGAAAGAGGATTTTCAATTCCTTCAACAGTAATGTCCTCTATACCTGCAAATAGAAGTTTTATATCAATTTCAGGGGATTTATTTAATACATCCAAAATATAACTATAAATATCTTCATAGCATATATCATAAAGATAATCATAATTCTCCTGTGTAATTAAACAAAACTCTTCCCAATAATCTGATGTTTCGTAGTCACCAGCAACAGAACCACTGAATCTAAATTCCATGATACCTTCTTTTAGCTGTTGCATATATTTCTCATAAATTTTGGTAGAAATATTGTATAAATGATTTAGCACTTTAGTATTCGCTAGTTTGATAATTGCTACAGCAATTTCTTCATTTAAATCAGTGTCCTCCACGTAAAAAATCTCAGCTTTAAGTAAAGCAAATAACAGCAGTGTAATTTCTTCATCAGGAAGTTCCTTTAAAATATCATAGACTCTTTTAAAAAGGTTTTTCCTAAAAACCTCATAGGATTTTTCTTCATAGAGAATTACAAATGTTAATTCTTCAAAAATATTATTAAAAGAAATACCGTAAGACAGGTAATCAATATCGCAGGCTTTCTCCATTTTCCCTGCTAAAAATTCTTCACACAAAACTTCAAGCTTTTCATCAAGATATTCTTCTAAAAAAATCTCAACATCATTTACCAAAATTATCGCCTCCAAAGTTAATTACCGAAATGTGGTAATGATTATTGGATATTCAATACGTCTTAATAAAATAGAGGATGCTAAGGGTCAATTTTTAATAAGAGTAACATAAGAAAATTTTTTATTATAGAATATGCATCGTGCTTACTCATTTTGTGGTTACCAATATTCGAATTAATTCCATTAGCTAAAAACACCAAACCCTGGACTAAATTGCTCTCATCACCAATACAATAATTGAGCAGGGAATATCCCCCCTGAAGAACCATCATGATCACGGGAGGAATAAAATGAAATTCATCTGGCTCTCGCATATTCGTTATTATCTGTACCTTTCTCATCTCTACATCCCTCAGCAGTGTACTCGCAGCTAATCAAGCTCAAAAAATCTAGTTATTCCAAAAACCATCTATAAAAATCCAATTCTACAAACTCAGCAAACCTCGGCACATTGCAACCCCAAACACTCACCATCCTCGATAAAAAACAACGAATACTACAAGGTAAAGACCTCTTCACGGAAACTGCTGGATTCACCCGACAAATTTTAAAGATGAATTCGGAAACCATCGCTTGTATGTTAATAAGATGCTGTCTCATACGGGCAGCTCTTTCAAGGATCAAAAAACAAATGTGATCAACCCGCAGTTTGTTACTGTTTTAAACAAAGGCTGGCTCAAAGTTATTTCAGCAAAGGGTACAGGTTGGATCAACCTGGCTGAGAAGTTTAAAATTGCCTACATCACTTTTGATGATGGGCCGAGTGAATATACAAATACTGGATATCTTGAAAAATAAGAAGGTCAAGGCAACGTTTTTTGCAATAGAGCCCAATATTAGAACGTACAAGACTAGTATGATAAGAGTGAACAAGGAAGGACATTATATAGGACTGCACAGTGTTTCTCATAGTGCGAAAAAGTTATATAAAGGCAGTTACAGTAATGTGGCGAAGGAAATGGAAACGATGCGGAAAACATTGAAGTCGGTGGCGGGGGTTAATCATTATTTGGTCAGAGTGCCTTATGGCAGCCAGCCGTATATGGTGAAGCCATTTAGGGATTGGTTAGTGAAGTATCAATCTAAAATGTGGGATTGGACGATCGACAGCAATGATTGGAGATATAAGACCAGCCAGTACAATACGATCATCAATAATGTTAAATCCGCAGTGCTAGCAAAAAAAGCCCATTATTATTTTGATGCATGAGCGGCCGCAAACGGTTAGAGCTTTGCCTCAGATTATTGATTATTTGAAATCGAAGGGGTATGTCTTGGTGCCTTATGATCCGAGTCATCATGTAGTGAGTAATTTTTGGAATGATGGCAGGTTAGACTTAAGCGGAGTGAGCGAAGGTTTGTGCTCGCTCTTTTTTTATGTTCTGAGCAGCTCTTGCTAATCTTCTTATTAAGAAAATGTCTTATAAGGTCTTGGGTACTTTTAGGAGGGAGGTTAGTGTAAAATAAGAATATATCAGCTTATAGCAGATTTTCTTCAGGAGAATTAAACCTAAGAGGAGTTTGGAATTAATTATGGACAGCAAAAAGAGATTAAGGAGCAGACAATCCCTGATTTACTCAGGGTTCGTTTTTATTTGCAGTTTTTTTAATAAAATTTTGGTCATCACCATAAAAGGTTTCTTTATAAGAAAATTCCAAACAGTTACTTAATATCAGGTTTTTTATTTAGAAAAACAAGGGAATAGTTCTATTGAATAAGTTCTTCCTCAAAGTTTAGATTATTGGGCATTTACCATTAATCAGAAAAGGAGATTAATATGGCTAATTTACCTATAAAACCTATTATCGATACAGTAAAGACTCACGGTCCAAAAGTTGGAAAGTTAGTTAAGGATAACTGGAAGGATATAGCTAAGGCAGTAACAGTTGCAGGCGCTGCTACAAAACAAATAAATGACTATAGAAAAAGTAATAAAGAAACAAAACTGAAGCGAGGAAAGACAAACTATCGAAAAGCTAAATTCGTGCAATATAAAAACGAGATATTACATGATTTAGATAACAAGAAGAGAAGCGAGCTTCTCCAATATAAGCTAGAAGTGTCGCAATTTATACTACAAATAGATAATGAAGAAAAAAATGAAGTAGTATTAAAAAAACCTCTTCATACTAAACGAATGAATAATTGGAACGGAATCCTTATTCAGATTGAAGATAAAATGAAGACAAAAGATTATCAAGAATATTTAATGACATACAATAATCCTAATCATAAAAGTTCCTATTTTGAAGGTTTTGAAGGACTCTTAGATAAATTTAAGAATCTAGTTAATGATGAAAACAGAACACTGCTCTATAATTTTCTTCAATTGAACACTAAAAAAAATATAGAAGAGATAAAAAGAGATTTTGCTTGATTAAAGAGATGTAACCTTATTGTTAAGAAAGGGTTTTTTAACTGAATGCAAATAAAAAATGGATTTCTATTCCGAAAGAAACGATTAATGTTTGGTGCGTAAAGTGTTCAAATATCGCTACTGTTGTCGGGGTTATAATTGAAGATGGTGAACATGGTATTGTCTTAAAAGGGAAATGTGAAAATTGCGGTCAAGGAATAGCGAGGGTAGTTGATATATAATCCTAAACTGGAGTCGAATGAACAGGCGGCTCCGGTTTTTTAGTGAAGAAACTTTTTTGTAGATTAGCTCACTTATTTAGACGGTTCTTCTAATCTTATAAGTACTTTTATTTTGGAGAAAAACACTAAATACCGGACTTAATTGTTCTTATTAACAGGAGGACATGATCTCGCACCATTTGCATAATAGTATCAGTAACAATCTCGGCGCTATCTATGCTGGTATCAACGCCTTCTATTTTTACATTGCCCAAACAAAGCCTTATTGTGGAAAAATATTACTTGTCTCCAATCTTATTTTAATAAGCATTTTGAGGTCTCAATCAATTGAGACACTCTTCGGGATATATCGGTCTCATGATAATAGCAGATTTATATTCCCTTCGTAGTTCTTTTATCTTTGTAAGTATTTATTTTCCAGCAATCTTTAAATATAATTTTAAATGAAATATCATTTTTTGGAGGGAAAAAATGAAAAAACTGCTCAGCCAATTGTTCTTTTTTTCTATCATGGTCATTCTCGCTTCAGGTTGCACCAACAATCAAAATGAATATCAAGATAACCTGTCAAAAGGCCTCAATAAAATTAAAGCAGGAGATTATAAAGCAGCTACAGTTTATCTAAACAATGCAAAAAAGTTAAATAATACAGCAGAAAAACCAAAATCATTATTGCAGCAAGTGACCCAACTACAAATAGCAAATATCTCTTTAGAAGCTGATAAATTTACCGATGCCCAGAAACAAGTTAGCGCATTAAAACAAGGTATACAAAAGAAAAATAGTGAACCTGCTATCATAGTCAAAATTAATAATCTCTCAAAACAATTGGAGTCTAAGGTATTAGAAATAGACCGACTAGAAAAAATGTTAACTACAGCAAAAGAACTTGAAAAAAATGCAAAGTATAAAGAGGCCTTATCTATACTGTCAGATATTGAAAAAAGCAATTCTACCAGTAAGCAAAGTGAACAAATTAAGTCAACTGGAAATGACCTCCGTAAAGAGGTTCAAAATAAAAAAGAATTAGCGGAAATACAAATGAAACTTAAAATTCTTGAAGAAAAGAATAGAACTCTTGAGGGAAAATCGAAGAAACAAGCTGCCCAAAAGAAAGTAGCGGAAAAAGCAGAGGATTTTATAATTGAATATTCCTTTGACGAAAATGGAAATATGTATACAGATTATCCCAATGGTATTACATTAACCTTAACAGTGGGTCAGAAAATTTATTTAAAAAGAACAAACAAGGATGATTTTGAAAGGCTTCTAGCTAGCGGGGATATTCTCGAATGGAAAAACGGATCCACACTTGTTGCTATTCATAAAGGCGCAGGTACTATTGATATTCTTCCACATGATGACTGGGATAAAGCTTATACCTATAACGTGGTTGTTAAATAATACAATCCAAAAAAACAGGCTTTCTAATAACAGAATGCCTGTTTTTCTCTTACTTATAAGGATTCTTGAGAGCTTCTATTCATAATTTTACAAACTGCTATCCAAATCCTCTTTATCGTAAATATCCTCAATAACATCCTGCAAGTCATCCAAACTCTTCTCCCACGCAAGCTGCGCTGATGTAAACAGCGGATTAATCGTAGGATTTTCATGAGCAGGTGAAACATATGTCCATCAGCAGCCGTTTTTCAGTTGGCATTCACATATTAGCTCACATCGAAGTCAATATTCTTCGGAGTTTTTAGCCGGTAGCGTCAACACCAATCCAACCCTAATAAGAAAAATTATGGGCATGCTAAAAAATCGGGTGTACCAGAATTCCTTCTTCCATTCCTTGTTGAGATCCAAAAAGGCATTCGTAAAAAAACATTGGCAGTTGAAAGCAATGATTTTGAAAAACTCCTCGACCGCCAGCAGTGCCGATTACTGAGGGACTTCTTTAGTTGTAGAAAGCTTTAAATAACGTCAAAACCGGCCTTCTTCCAGGAGGCCACTGAAAATCTGCCGATTTTTTGATTTCCTGGTAGGCCTAAATACAAGAAAGGTTCTTTCAGCATTTCAGGAGTATGTTTTTCAAATCTAAGAAATTTCCCCAGTTCATTTGATAATTTTTCTAATATTGTTTTGGCTCAACCTGATTAAGCTTTATCTATAGATTTCTGAAAAAAGCAGAATTCTCACTACTATAATATTAAATCGAGCGGTAATGGTAAGGCTCTTCGTAAATTGCAATGGAATATACTTAAAAACTCTTTTTATGCTGTTTTTATAGTATTGTGAAAAATTTAAAATAATTACAAAAACTCCCATTAGCTTCCTGAAAGCGGAAACATCCTTCAAATCCATAAGCTAAAGCTGTCTATTTAAGGCATTGATTTGGGTTTTTTTGTAAATAATAACCTCATATTACTGTTTTTCAAAATGATAAGGGGTGTAACTTATGGATCAATCATTAGGATATTTACGGGAAATTTTATCTGCGCATACAGAATTTGATGAGGTTGGAAAGAGGCTTTTCGACAGAATTTCGACTTATGATTATTCAACTGAGGGAGAATTTGCAAGGAATCTAAACCAGGAAGAAAGTAATTATCTTAATCAAGTACTAGCTGAAGCGATTCGTTATTCAAACCAGGAACAGAACTATGAAAGAGCCTGCCAATTGAATGAAGTGTATGAGCTATTGTTCATCTAATTAAGTCTATATTTCTTGGGTAATCAATGGAACTTTAAAGAATTTAAACTTGTTTTTACCCGAACAGCTTGTCTTGTTCATCAATAAACTGTATTAGTAGTGAAACCAACGAGGAATTTTTTTGAGATTTTCACCAAGCGAACAATAAAAATGGGTCTGGTTTGAGCATTCGGCCCACTCCCCATTGTATATAGAAAATCAAAGGTTCATTGAACTGGTATTAGCTCAAACACAGAACTAATTTTTAATTTTCTATCTAAGGGCTTATCACAGACTTTGATATTAAACACTTTCTATTATGAAAAATTCCACAATCTGTTGGAGGCTGTTCTTTTTATAATACGGTAAGCAATGACAAGCATGACAAACCAGATAGGTGTAAAGACCAAAGCAATTCTAGTATCAGACGAAAAACCGAGAACGACAATCACAAAAGCAAAAAAAGCCAGAACAACCCAGTTTATATAGGGAGCGAATGGCATTTTTTTCTTCATTTAAAATAAGCCACCTTTTCAACTAAATAAATCGATAAGTGCATTTTTTATTATGGCCAAATAAAAAACAAATAATTAATGATTTCAGTGTGATCTGAAAATGGTGGCAAATGGTTTAAATGATGAATCACATTATGCTGTTGGTAAGTGCGGCTTATTTTTTCAAGGTTTCCTGTTTGGATGAATAGCGAATATAGTCTAAAAGGATTTTTCGTAATTATTTTGAAGATATCGAGGTAGAAATAGGTTTCGCTGAGAAGCTACCAAATCGTTCTTATTTAAAGAGAATCTCTTGAGAGTGCAGTGCTTAAAGTTTTAGAGTGTTTCTGATGAGAAGAAGTGGGATTCCGCTCTGATTGAAAAGGGATGTAAATTTCTTTACAAAATATAAAGGGAGTTTGATGGGAAACTGGCTTTCTTCTGCTTGTCCGATTTTGCAAAACTTTATTAGACTTGACCAAGCTGAACTTTTGGTATCACTCTTCTGTTTACGTTAGATAATCGTGAATTTTTGATGCGGAAAAGCAGGATTTTTTTAATGGAAATATTGGTGAATTTGAGGATGAAATAATTAAGGAAACATTCCCGCAATGTAAGAGCTTATTTACACATGCAATGACAGCTACTTTAAAAGGTTTTCCTTCTTCACGTTTCTTATCATAGAACTCTCGTAATTTCTTGTTACGAGGAATGATTTCATCGCTTGTTTTGCTCTTTCGACAGTCACGTATAGCACAACGAACAGCCATATATAAGGCGTGACGAACAACTCCAGCGAAAGCCACCAACTTTTTAGGATCTGTAAATCTATCTATCTCACCAATTTCAGAAATGATCGTTGCAGCGATCTTTTTTCCGATATCAGGGATAGATTTGATATCATTACCGAGGGCATCTATCTCAGACTCTAATTTGGATAGGTGCTCTTTGTATTGAAGAATGATGCTTATATACATACCAAGACTTAAAATATGGCTCTGATATACAGTCTTTTCAAAACGGATTTCGGTTTGATTGAATAAGCAATTTTGGGGAAGGGTGCGGTGGCGTTATCGGTTAATTTGTAAAGTGATTAGCTAATGCCGTGAATTTATCGAGTGGCTAAGTCACCTGGACAGTGTAGGGCGTAATATACCCCTCGGAGTTTTTCGTTATCTCTTTTTGATTAAAAATACATATCAAGAAAAATACTTACATGGTAAAATATTCATATTCTTCCAAGAGGGAGCTAATTTTAGGGAAAATGTTCGTTTAAAGATAGACTTAGTTAAAATTATAAAAATCGTTGAAGCGACAATACCATTATTTAATTACTTTTAAATGTTGGATTTGCAAGTGCTTCTGAAGTTAATGTAAATTCTGTATTTGATCAGGATGTTCTTACTCACATTAGGTTTTTAATCCATTAAGGGAGACTTTTACTATGAGAACGTGGATAAAACATGAAGACCCTAATAACAAATATGGTGCAACATTTACGCTAGGGAATAAAGATATTGAACTTCCTCCTGGAGCAGTAATTTCAGTTACGAGGGGGGAACTATTTAATATCCCTCGCTTGATTCTAAATGGGACTCTCAATCATTTCATTATGAAAGCAATGACAAAGAATGAAGATTTACTATATGCTGAACTTTCTGGACAGATGCAAGGAGGAATTGGTCAAACATTGACCATATGGAAAGACGGAAAGCGAATGAATAAATTCAGAATTAGTGGTTCACATAATTTTGCTCGGAAATTTTTTAGCTGGGTATTTTATAGTGGTAAAGTTCAGTCATATTTTTTTACATGGGGGCACGAAGGGCGAATCCCATCAAATGAGGAAATAACTGCTTATATTAAAAAATATGGTCGTCATTTTGATGGTGGTAAATTGGTAAAGAAAGCAAATCCCCCTATAAATAAAAATAATTTAACTCAATAGAATCTGTAAGACCTCAATTTAAGAACGGAATTTTTCTTCGATTGTTTTGTAGTAAAGTCAAAATTCAGGTGGTTTCACTTTTTTCATGACCAAGGAGGCTTTGCAATTTCCAAAAACCCTATATGAAACTCATTTTAAAAATACCTTTAAAATATTACCTCCAATAAAAGACCACAGACGCTCAACATAATATACTGCAAGTTATTTCTTTGATAACCTTCATTGTAAGTACATTTGCCTTATTTATTTAATATCTGTTGAAAGATATTTGCCAAAATGGGACAGGAATAAGCCTTAAAACCAACATTAAAAATGATAATGACTTGTCTACTAAAGGGGGCATTAGTGCGTCTCATAAATAAACATTTAATTATTAAACCTTGCGTTTCTTTAATGTAATTCATCTAAATTCAAACCAAGGAGGAAGATCCTATGCGAACATCTATACAGGTGCTACGAATGCGCCTTAGTGCTTTATCTCTTATAATCTCTGGAATCTTGTTTGTACTTTATCCAACGATACGCCCCTTTTCAGATGAGACATCCTTGCAGGGTGCCACAGCTTTCGCCTCCACCGATTGGCTAGTGGCACATATACTAGCCATTATCGCTTTTACACTACTACCACTAGGTATACTTGGGCTTCACAACTCTCTACAAGGGACAGCCGTAAACTCAATTACGTATTGGGCGGTCGTGCTCTGTTTGATAGGAATAGGTCTAACCTTGCCGTTTTACGGAGGGGAATCGTTCGGTCTGCACGCTATAGGGCAAGAGGCTATAAGGCAACAGGCAGCCACCCTTGTTAGTTTAGCAACTGTCGTCCGTTCTGGAGCAGGTCTCGTTATGTTCCTTGTAGGTCTCCTACTACTTGCCATTACAGGGATTATACTTGCTATCGCAATTTGGTGGTCTGGCAGGTACCCTAAATGGAGTGGTATTCCTTTCGCTTTAGGGATGGGATTATATATTCCACAATTTTTCGGTGGACAGCCTCTACGAATAGCACACGGAATTCAGGTCGCCATAGGTTGTCTATGGATAGCGGTAGGCTTATGGAGACAAAGTAACCAGAATATTGATCAGAAGATACAGTCTACTACTTTCGGCTCCGAAAGTTAGTCAGACAGTCGGCAAATTCGGACTAGGAAAAGGATAACATTTTATTAATTAAGATTGTGAAAGAATGTACTTAGGCTATAGGGTAGCTTTAGTTTAAAAATTATATATAAAAACAGAACGCTTAGATATTAAAATCCAAGCGTTTTATTTTGCTATTTGTACTGTTATTTATGGTGCTACTGTGATTTAGTATGTTATTTCACATGTTTTTTTACATTTTCTCTACGGTATCTGAACTACTTATTTGCACAGGAATCGGCTTTTTTGATGTATGTTTAATAAAATCCCCTTCATTCTCAGGCTTCTTCTTCTCATGCCTAATAAACCAAACTACTGTTTGGTAATCCTTTTTCTATTTTTGGACCTCCTGAGTTCATTACAATTCTATTTGAGTCAGAAGTAACTCACTTTCACTAAGGCAATGCAGTCGTAATGCAATGATTACCGTCTAATGCAGCCCTTATAAGTTGGCACGAATTTTGCATTAATAAGAGTAGGCAAGAATGATAATAAGAAAGGGGCTACAAAACGTGTCTACTTATAATAAAGTACAAAACACAACGAATCAAATTTTTGAAAGAACGCTTACCTATGATTTATACACAGATCCCAATGTTTTAAAGCAGGAACAGGAGGAAATATTTTCAAATACTTGGCAATTAGTGGGGCATGTTAGCCAATTAGAGAAAATAGGGGATTTTTTCACAGTGGATGTAGCTGGTGAACCGATTCTTGTTACACGTGATAAAAATGGTATTATTCAAGCATTTTATAATGTCTGTCCTCACCGTGCGACAAAATTAGAGAAAAATGAAAGCGGTAATAAAAAAATCTTGCAATGCGGGTACCATGGGTGGACATTCCATTTGGATGGAAAATTAAATAAAGCTCCCAATTTTAAAGGTGAAGACTTTGCATGCGTTTCAAATGCCTGCTTGCGTGCAGTCAGAATGGAAATTGCCGAATCATTTATATTTGTGAATTTAGATGATGATGCAGCACCTCTCATTGAAACCTATGGAGATTTTTTTGAAAAACTAAGTAAATTCCCTTTTTTAAAAGAGTTAAAAAGAACTCACAGCAAAACAAGAGTAATTAAAGCGAATTGGAAAGCGTTTATTGATAATTACTTAGAGTGTGATCATTGTCACGTCGCACATCCGAGCTTTGTTGCGACACTTGATATGAACGATTACCAAATTATTACTTGCCAAAATTATTCTGTTCAAGGGTCTATAGTAAAAGCCGACAAAAAAATGGGTTCATTGGATTTTAATGAAGTAGAAATGCAAGGCGGCACTTTTTATTGGTTATGGCCAAATCTAATGATGACGATTTATCCAGGTCCTGGAAACATAGCTACCATCCAAATGATTCCAATCGACCAAGATACTACACTTGGTATTTATACGTATTACTTCCGAGATGAGAATTTAACACAAGAAGAAAAAGATTTAGTTGCATTTGCAGAAGTAGTCCGTAATGAAGATGTTGAACTAGTTGAATTGGAACAAATTGGATTCCGTTCTCGTGCTTTCAATAAAGGTTTTTACTCATCTTCTGAACTAGCAATTGTCCAATTTCATGAATCCGTGCTGAAGGTACTGCAAAAGAATGACGGTGTACGAGGTGAGTATGGTGAAAAAGCATTTATGGATTAACGGGAAAGAAGTTCAAACAGAAGACTATTCACCCTTATATTCTCCTTATACAAGAGAAGCAATCGCTGAAATTGCAGTTGCAAGTAAAGAACAAACACAGCAAGCGATTAAAGCTTCTTTTGATTCAAAAGATGGATTTGCGAAAATGCCGGCTTTTGAGAGAGCCCAAATTCTCGAAAATGCAGTGACGCTGTTAAGAAAACATTTTGACGAAGCAGCGGAGATCATTACCAATGAAACGTCTAAACCAATTACCTTTTCAAAAGGTGAAGTGAGTCGTACGATTGAAACCTATAAATTTGCAGCCGAAGAAGCAAAAAGAATTCATGGGGAAACCATTCCGTTCGATGCAGCTTCAGGTGGAGTCGGGCGTGTTGGTTATACGGTACGAAACCCAATCGGTGTCATTGGGGCAATTACACCATTTAATTTCCCTATGAATCTAGTTGCCCATAAAGTTGGGCCTGCTCTTGCCTCAGGGAATGCTGCAGTTCTAAAACCGGCATCTCAAACACCGCTTTCTGCATTATTTATTGCAAAACTATTCCAGCAGGCTGGTTTACCAGATGGTGTTTTAAATGTCGTAACAGGACCTGGCCGAACAGTAGGTGATGCGCTTGTTGAAGATGAACGCGTCAATATGATTACGTTTACTGGAAGTACTAGCGTTGGAATCAATATTCGGAATAAAGCGAAGTTGAAGAAAACTACACTAGAGCTTGGTTCAAATGCAGCGCTCATTATCGATCAAAATGTAAATATTGAAAAAATCATAGACCGCTGTGTAATGGGTGCTTTTTCAAATCAAGGCCAAGTTTGTATATCGCTGCAGCGAATCTATGTCCATGAAGCCATTCATGAGGAATTCACTGAAAAGTTCGTAGAAGCAACGAAAAAATTGAAATTAGGTGATCCTTTTGACCCTGAAACGTACATCTCAGCATTAATATCGCCTGATGATTTAGATCGTTCATTAAATTGGATTGAAGAAGCAAAACAAAATAATGCTCGTATATTAACTGGCGGAAAAGCGAGCCGAAATATCCTTGAGCCAACAATTATTCAAGATGCTGCAGCAGAACTGAAAGTATCATGCCAAGAAGTATTCTCTCCCATTGTAACGATTAACAAAGTGTTTTCTATTGAGGAAGCCATTTCTCATGTAAATCATTCGCGCTTCGGATTACAGGCAGGAATTTATACGGAGAGTGTAACGAATGCTTTACTCGCTTCCAATAAGCTGCATGTAGGGGCCGTCATTATTAACGATATCCCCACTTTCAGAGTAGATCATATGCCATATGGTGGTGTGAAAGAAAGCGGTACTGGAAGAGAAGGGATTAGATTTGCAGTAGAAGAAATGACCGAATTGAAACTGATTGTCTGGAATCAAAACTGAGGCTACTTAAGGGAAGAGGTTGCATATGAAAACACACAAAATCGCAGTCATAGCTGGAGATGGTATTGGCCCTGAAGTTATAAATGAAGGCATAAAAGTCTTAAATGTCATCGCAACCCTCGACCAAACGTTCCATTTTGACTTCACTTTTTTTCCTTGGGGTTGTGAGTATTATATTCAAAAAGGAAGAATGATTGATGAGGATGGTATTGAGCGTTTGAAAGAATTTGCTGCCATTTATTTAGGTGCAGTAGGATTTCCTGGAGTACCTGATCATATCTCGCTTTGGGAACTGCTTTTAACCATTCGTAAAAGCTTTGATCAATACGTGAACATCCGACCGGTTACTCTTTTAAAGGGCGCGCCTTGTCCACTTGCCGGCGTAAGACAAGAAGAGATTGATATGTTGTTTATTCGAGAGAATACAGAAGGTGAATATGCCGGAGCGGGTGATTGGCTATATAAAGGAAAAAAAGAGGAAGTCGTATTGCAAAATAGTGTTTTTTCTCGTAAAGGAACAGAACGTATCATACGCTATGCGTTTGAAACTGCTTTAAAGCAAGGGAAAACATTAACAAGTATTAGCAAAGGAAATGCCTTAAATTATTCAATGGTATTTTGGGATCAAGTTTTTCAAGAAGTCAGTAAAGAATACCCAACTGTAAAAACGTATTCCTACTTGGTGGATGCAGCAGCTATGCTCATGATCAAAGACCCAAAGCGATTTGAAGTTGTGGTCACGTCCAATTTATTTGGAGATATCTTAACTGATTTAGGAGCGGCGATCGCAGGTGGATTAGGACTTGCAGCAGGAGCCAATTTAAATCCGGAGAGAAAATTCCCTTCCATGTTCGAACCTATACATGGTTCTGCACCAGACATTGCAGGTAGACAGATAGCCAATCCGCTTGCAGCCATTTGGTCTGCAAGTCAATTGCTTGATTACGTTGGTTACGAAAGGTACGGTAAATTGCTGCTAGATGTAATGGAACAATTATTAATCGAAAAACAAGTTTTAACACCTGATTTGGGAGGCTCATCCACAACATCCGAAGTAGGAAACCGAATCGTTGAGCTCCTAACGATTCGGTTAAAATCAGAACATCTCGAAAGAATCAATTAAACAGGCGAAAAGAATGGATAAATGCCCTTAAAACGAACAGGGAAATACAGAACAAAATGATCATTTATTCTGTATTTCCTGCTCAATTTATAAACTCCTGCCTTATTCATTCGATAGAACGTTTACACAGTATTTACGGATCAATTTAACGGCTTTCGTCTGACTGATGGAAAGATCTTTCGCTACCTTTCGAGAACTTTTATGTTTACTGTAAGAATCAATAATTAGTTTCCTCTCAGTCTCTTCTAATATAGTGGGCAATGAATCATCTGCTTGCCTTGAATGAATCGTCTTTTTTACAGGTAATAATTGGGGCGGCAAATCATCTAATTGAATCATCGATTCACTTGTAATCACAAGCCGTTCCATTATATTTTCAAGTTGTCTGATATTGCCAGGCCAATGATAGGTTGTAAAGACATCTAGGACACTTGGAGAGATCGAACGATTGACTTGATATTTATGATTAAATTTCGTTAAAAAATAATCAGTTAATAACGGGATATCATTTTTGCGATTTCGAAGCGGGGGTATTTGAATATCAATTACATTGAGACGGTAATAAAGATCTTCTCGAAATTGTTTCGTATTTACCATTTCAAGCAAATTACGATTCGATGCCGCAATAATTCGCACATCTACTTTTTTCTGTTCACGGCCGCCTACTGGAAAAAAGCTGTGATCTTGTAATACTTGCAGTAATTTGGTTTGAAATTTTAAGGAGATTTCCCCAATCTCATCTAGAAAAATGGTTCCTTTATTTGCTGTTTCAAGCAGCCCGATTTTTCCGTTTTTCAATGCACCGGTAAAGGCACCATTTGAATAGCCGAATAATTCTGATTCCAATAAGTCTTCAGGGATTGCCGCACAATTAATGGCGAGAAACGGGCCATTTTTCCGGTTGCTTAAATCATGGATGTACTTTGCGAGAACGCCCTTTCCAGTCCCAGATTCACCTTGAATCAAGATATTTGTGTCTACGGGTGCAACTTTTTTACAAAATTCAATAATGGCAGACATTTGATCATCGATGGTTAAAAAACTTTTCGGCAGGATCTGTGCATTATGCGAAATCTTTTTCTCTTGAGTGCTCTGCTGGAAGATAGAAATATAATTTTTCTCACGTGCTGTAATAAAAATAAAATCCATTTGTCCATTTACCGGATTAAAAATAGGTATGGCAGTAGTAATTAATTCTTTCCCAGTATGTGTCGTTTGACTAAGGGTAACGGTGTTTTTTTTCTCTAGAACCAGTGGTATAACAGAAGGAGTCCAGTATCCTTTCTCTAGAAAATAATCATTGTGCTTTCCGATTACCTCTTTCTGCCGTAAACCATAATGTTGTTCACACATTTTATTCACGTAAATGATTTCTAAATCCATATTTAAAATATAAATTTCATCAGAAGAATAATTAAGGATATTTAAAAGTACTTCCTTATCAAATTCTAATATTTCCGCATGTTTAGAATTACTTTTCATTTTTTATTCCCCTTTTTTAAAAGCGCTTACAATTGCGTCTCTAATTCTAAAACGATTTTACCAAAATGCGTGCTTTAATTACAGAATATTAAAAATAAATTGCTTACTCAAGCAATGGGAGGATGTTGGATGAAATTTTTCGCGATTTTTTTAACCATTTTTGCGTTCATTGGTTCATTAACTGTTGTGAATCGTGTTGAACCCTATGTATTAGGCCTGCCATTTGTTGTGTTTTGGTCAGCAAGCTGGCTTGTGATTACTTCTATTTGCTTATTTACTAGTAATATCATTTTGGAAAAAAAGGAGGGGAAAAAATGAGCATTATTATTATTGCCGTAACCTTTTTCTTAGCGTTATTTTTAGGAATTCGTGCACGCAAAGGCCGCAACGTACAATTGGAATCATGGGTTGTTGGGAATCGTAATTTTGGAAATATCGTTATGTTTGTGTTAATGGCTGGTGAAATGTTTACAACGTTTATTTTTCTTGGTGCAAGTGGTGCTTCTTACTCCATGGGCGGCCCGGTAATTTATATCTTTTGTGCCGTTACTTATATCATCCCGTTTTGGATTCTGCCTCATATTTGGCGTTATTCCAAAGAACACAAGTTATTAACTCAGCCAGATTTTTTTATTAAAAAATACGATAGTAAACTGTTAGGTCTCTTTGTAGCCATTGTTGGGGTTGTTTCGATTATACCTTACATGGTTCTTCAATTAAATGGTATCAAAATTATTGTTTCGGAAGCTTCATATGGTGCCATTTCACCAAATTTAGCTGTCTGGATTGGAGTCATAGTTGTAACAATCTTCGTTTATATCTCAGGGATTCATGGTTCCGCATTCACAGCGATCTTAAAAGATATTTTAATGCTGGTTACTATTTTATTCTTGGGGATCTATTTGCCATTTCATTACTTTGGCGGAATTGAGCCAATGTTTAAAACACTCGATGCAGCAAAGCCTGGCTTTTTATTGCTGCCGAAATCCGGTTATAGTATTTCATGGTATGTATCTGTTTGTTTAATTGTTGCTCTTGGCCAATATATGTGGCCGCATGTTTTCGGCGCAAGCTTATCTTCTAAAGATGCAAGAACATTACGTCAAAACGCAGCTTTGATTCCACTGTATCAAATTCTCATGGTTTTCATCTTATTCATTGGGTTTACAGCAGTTTTACAAATGCCAAAAATTGAGGGTGGACGTACCGATTTAGTATTGTTTGAAATTGCGAAGGAATCACTTCCACCGTGGTTTATTGGGGTAATTGGTTCGGCTGGATTACTTGCTGCCCTTGTCCCAAGTTCACTATTATTATTAACCGCTTCAACACTGCTTTCAAAAAATATTTACAAAGTGTTCAAACCGGCTACAAGCGAAGCAAAGCTCACTGGACTTACTCGCATATTTGTTCCAGTGATTGCCTTAATCGCATTACTTTTTACATTCTACGGTGGAAAAACAATGTTATCGCTTCTTTTAATGTCCTATAGTTTTGTTTTACAATTGTTCCCAGCTTTAATCGTTACGTTCTTCAGACGAAATCCAGTAACAAAAATTGGAGCAGGAGCAGGTATTCTTTCGGGAATAGTAACCGTTGCTTACGTTACCATTAAAAATACAACTTTCGGTTCATTATTCCCGTATGCACCACAAGTTTTGAAAGATCTTGATCCAGGATTTCTTGCGTTCACCATCAATTTTATCTTTATGTTTACCGTAAGCGGCATTTCTCATATTCTATCCAGCAAACCAAGTATAGGGCAGAAAGTAGTCAAGCAATGATGGTAATGATATGAAAATTGTATGTATTGGTGATAGTTTAACAGATGGCTTCGGTGTACCGAAAGTGAACGCGTGGCCAAATGTCCTTCAAAATGAATTGGCTGTCGAAATCAATAACAAAGGAATATCTGGTGATACTAGTTCTGGTATGCTAGCCCGTTTTTATCATGATGTACTAACCAATATTCCAACACACGTCATTATCTGTGCTGGTGGAAATGATTTGTGGTGGAATGTCGAAGTGAATAGTATTCTTGCCAATCTGTATTCAATGGTTAAACAAGCTTACCATCATAAAATCGTACCGATTTTAGCAATTCAGCCGACCATACATGCTGAATTTGTCGATAGAGAAACGGTTTGGGAACCGATTGCTGGATATCAACACCTGCAAGAAAATTCGAATGAATTAGCTAATAAAATAATGAGTATGGCAAAAAACAATCATTTTCATCTGGTTGATTTTCGCGTTCCATTTCTAAATCAACAGAATGAACCGATAGGTAAGTATTATGAAGGAACAGATGGCATTCATCCAAATGAATTAGGGCATATAGCTTTGGCAAAGCAGGCATCTCAAACGATTATTCAGATTAACTAATGATACAAAAGATTGTGGTAAAAATGTAGTGACCAAAGAACTGCAGGATTAGTTCCCTCGGACTTATGTTCGAGGGAACGTTTTGTTAAGGTTGTTGTACTCTTTATGCATAAATAAATACACGAAAATAGAAGGCATATTTATCATAAAGGTGTTAGTTCTTCTAATGAAAGAACATCTTTTAATTTTTTGAATGATGGAAAGTGCATAGTTTTCATCTTCACATTCGTTATTTTATCATTGAGTTGAGTTTTCTTAGTTTGTAGTTATTTGATTTTATTATCTGTTAGTTTGAGGTACTCGACTAATTCTTCTTTTAATATCATCGGTGAACAAATTGACATCGTTTAATTTCTTTTGCTTTAAAGCATCAATTTCTGATTGGATTTTTTCCAGTTCTTTCTGAAATG
Source organism: Chryseobacillus diguaensis (assembly GCF_049220665.1). Classification (NCBI taxonomy): domain Bacteria; kingdom Bacillati; phylum Bacillota; class Bacilli; order Caryophanales; family Bacillaceae; genus Chryseobacillus; species Chryseobacillus diguaensis. The sequence continues at coordinate 106,987 of NZ_JBMKNV010000011.1, read as the reverse complement.
GATGCTTTTTATTATTGAGTTTTTTAAGAAAATGGTGTGCCGACTTTCGCATATGAGCTTTCAAAAGCAGTAGAAGATGGTTACTTAGTTGATTAACGTACTCGTGAGACGTCATTAAAAATTTTAGATAATGGTATTCATTACGATGAATCTCAACCAATCAGCTTACATAAACCCATCAGCATCTCTTGTGCTACCATATACACTCCGCATTGTGAGTCGATCGCTTGGTTGGAGTTGTTATAATAGAAAAGCAGTTGATATAGAAAAAATCTATACCATCTGCTTTTTTGTTTATAAAAATACCATTCAGGACCGATTTTCGTTAAAATAAACATTGCCCATTTTCACAATAGTTTTTCACAAATTATAAATGTCTAAATGTGCTTGGGTTTGATAATAAGTTATTAAGCATGATATAAGTGTAAAAGAAACATTTTGCTTTTTATTTTTGACAAAAAGTTTAAAGATTTACCCACAGTGAGAGGATTTGAGTTTGAAATGATAGATAATTTTTGGCGTGATTTACCACGGCCATTTTTTGTACTTGCACCAATGGAAGATGTGACAGATGTTGTTTTTCGTCATGTAGTAAGTGAAGCTGGTCGACCGGATGTTTTTTTCACTGAGTTTACAAACTCGGATAGCTATTGTCATCCAGAGGGCATGAAAAGTGTGCGTGGCCGTTTGATGTTCACAGAAGATGAACAGCCAATGGTGGCACATATTTGGGGGGATCATCCCGAATATTTCCGTCAAATGAGTATTGGCATGGCAGAGCTGGGATTTAAAGGCATTGATATTAATATGGGCTGTCCTGTCCCGAACGTGGCATCGAGAGGGAAAGGAAGTGGACTTATTCTGCGTCCAGACGTTGCGGCAGAACTTATTCAAGCAGCAAAAGCGGGCGGACTGCCTGTCAGCGTGAAAACACGGCTTGGCTATGAGGATGTAAATGAGTGGGAGGAGTGGCTAACGCATATTTTAAAACAGGATATTGCGAACCTTTCTATTCATTTACGTACAAGAAAGGAAATGAGCCAAGTAGATGCGCATTGGGAGCTAATTCCGGAAATCAAAAAATTGCGTGACCTTATCGCGCCGAATACGCTGCTAACAATCAATGGAGACATTCCTGACCGTCAAACTGGGCTGCAGCTTGCTGAACAATATGGTATTGATGGCGTTATGATCGGGCGGGGTATTTTTAAAAATCCTTTTGCTTTTGAAAAAGAGCCAAAAGATCATAGCAGTAAAGAATACCTTGATCTTTTAAGACTGCAGCTTGATCTTCAAGATCAATATGCGGAAGCAGTGCCGCGTTCAATCACAGGGCTTCATCGCTTTTTCAAAATTTATGTCAAAGGATTCCCTGGAGCTGCTGAATTAAGAAATCAATTGATGAACACGAAATCAACAGATGAAGTGCGTGCATTGCTTGATAACTTTGGAAAAGAATGTTGATGGGACGGGGACAGTGAAAAGATGTAAATGTTAGAGAAAAAATGAATCACATCACAATTTTTGTTTTGATAAAGTCTGTTTTCTAGAATGTAATAAACCCACAAGCACCTTGTGTTGCCACATACACTCTGCGCATGTGGAGTTTGTAGCATTGCTAAATTAACTTTTATCTAACATGTAATTATAAAGAGAGGAGTGCAAATAGAAAATGGCTTTCTATTCCGAAAGAATCTAGAAGTCGTTTATTAAGTAATGTTTGGTGCGGCAAGTGTTCGAATGTAATCACTATTGCAGGTTTTATAGTAGAAGATGGTGAACATGGTATAGTCTTAAGAGGGAAATGTAAAAATTGCGGTCATGAAGTTGCAAGGGTTGTTGATGGATAATCCTAAACCGGAGTCGAGTGAACAGGCGACTCCGGTTTTTATTGGACTTTTTTATAAGGGGACTTAAAGAGATCCTAAAGGGTAGGTTAGTTCATTAATTTAAAGTTGTTCGTTTCTTCTGAAAAAGATACACAAATAGATCATATCTAAGATGAAAAGCAAATCTTTTGTGGGTAAAAAAACCAAGCCACCCGGACTAAATTGCTCTCATCACCAATACAATAATTGAGCAGGGAAATCCCCCTGAAGAACCATAATCCCGGGAGGAATAAAATGAAATTCATCCGGCTCTCCATATTGGTTATTATCTGCACCTTGCTTATCTCCACATCCCTCAGCAATGTCATTGCAGCTGAGCAAGCTCGAACGATACAGTTGTTCCAGAAATCTTCGCTATACAAATCTAATTCTATAAAATCAGCAAATCTCGGCACTTTGCCGCCTCAGACACTCAAAATCCTCGAAAAAAACAAAGAATACTATAAGGTAAAAACCTCTAAAGGAAACTACTGGGTTCACCCAACAGACTTCAGGGATGAATTCGGAAAACATCGTCTTTATGTAACTAAAATGCTGTCTCTATTCAATGGCAGGTCTTATAAAAATCAGAGAACGGACGTAATTAATCCCCAGTTTGTTACTGTTTTAGAATCAAACAAAGGCTGGCTCAAAGTTAGTTCAGTAAAGGGTACAGGCTGGATCAACCTGGCTGAAAAGCTTAAAGTCGCGTACATTACTTTTGATGATGGACCGAGCAAATATACTTCTCAGATACTGGACATCTTAAAAAGTAAGAAGGCCAAGGCGACGTTTTTTGCAATAGAGCCCAACATTAGAACATACAAGACTAGTATGATAAGAGTGAACAAGGAAGGGCATTATATAGGACTGCATAGTGTTTCTCATAGTGTGAAAAAGTTATATAAAGGCAGCTACAGTAATGTAGCGAAGGAAATGGAAACGACGAGGAAAACATTGAAGTCGGTGGCGGGGGTTAATCATTATTTGGTCCGGGTGCCTTATGGCAGCAAGCCGTATATGACAAAGCCCTTTAGAGATTGGCTGGTGAAGTATCATTTTAAAATGTGGGATTGGACGATTGACAGCAATGACTGGAGATATAGTACCAGCCAATACACTACGATCATTAAGAATGTAAAATCCGCCGTGCCTGCAGTGGAAAGACAAAAAAAGTCCATCATCGTTTTGATGCATGAGCGGCCGCAATCGGTTAGAGCTTTGCCTCAGATAATTGATTATTTGAAGTCGAAGGGGTATGTTTTGGTGCCTTATGATCCGCGTCATCATGTTGTGAGCAACTTTTGGAATGATAGCAGGTTATAGATGAAATTAAAACAGAGAAGAATGAAGAATAAATAAATTTATAGATTCACAACTTGAATTTCAGTTGTGACTTTTTTTTTGGCCATTTTTAAACTGTTAATAATGCTATAGTTTTAATTGCAAGCTGCTATATAAAATACCTGAAATGACTATTTATGGAATAGGAGGATGCTAATGAGTTCTTCTAAGGTTTCTTTTTCTCTGCGGAAAAAGGGATAGAAAAAAATCGCAGGTCATTAATCGTCCAATACTCAAACGCAGATTTAATCAAGCATGGAGACCTTTTCAGCGTATGAAATATGCTATCGCGCAAAAAGATGATGATTTAGCTCGTTCCCATTTTGTCAGCTTTACTTGTATTGCAGACAGTAATACTTATATTGAGTTGCTTGAAGAGGTTATAAAATAATTCCAACACTATCAAATGGTAAAAAAGCTGATAGACGAAAGATCGCTTACAGATATATCTTGTACAAGATTTGAAAAACTGTTGAAGTGTGCATATTGAGGAAAAAAAGGTTAGATACTGGTATCAAATTAAAACTGAATTCTCGGGAAAAGTTGACAGACTGTCAAAGATCATTAGGATTCTTAAAAGCAACTTCCATAACTTTAACGAATTCCAAGTTATGGAAGGAAATAAAAATGTACAGAAAACCATAATCAAAGCTCAGAAAGGCTTTTTTACTCAATATAATGCACGGGAAAGATTACTGGATCTGTATATAGGCTATTGCATGGGGAAAAAATTACTCCTCAAAGTACTGTGGGAGAGTATGGGGTACATAATGAAACAATAAAAAAAGATATCTATACCATCAATAACATCTTAAGCAAATATGATAACGCTGTGACATGGGATGGCTACTATAGGATTAAAACAAGCAGATTCACAAAGAAATAAACGGAGAGATCAGTACCATTTTTGACGCTATTTCTAGCAATAGATACATCTTGCAATTTAGTTCCTTTTTCCAATTCAAAAATTCATGTGAGCGGAAAAAGTTTTGATATATAAATAATTCTAATAGGGGAGATAGAATCTAATATGTTTACGATTGAAAGCATTGCGCAAATTGATCATTCAAAGGAATTTGAAATTTTGAATCAAACATTCCACAAATTTAACCCATTAAAGATATTGAGAGTGGACCAATATGAAATTCGCCATTCAAACGTTCTTGCGTGGCTTATAAATCCTCATGAAAGTCATTTTTTAGGGAATTTTTTTGTGAAAAAACTATTCTCCAAATTGATAACAAAAGTCGAAAATGAAGATAAACTTCAGCGAATTGATTATCTGCCTTTGCTGCATGCTTCATTTTCCGAAGTCAGGGTATTTCGAGAAGTTAAAACGGATAGCAATCGCTATATTGACATATTAGTAGAAATTCCTTCAGAAAAGCTGGTTTTATTAATTGAAAATAAATTCAATGCGGTTGAATCAGAAGGGCAGCTTGAAGATTACTTAAACTTTGCCAGCAATAAATATAATGAAAATGACTATCAAATTGTTCCAATCTTCTTAACGTTAAAGAAAGATATGCCATCTTTTGAAGAGTATTGGGTTTTGGACTACAATGATATATTGGAAATTATTGAAACCTACATTAATTTTAATGGAATTGCCATATCCAGTGGAGTTTATGAATTTCTAAATTACTATATTGAGATTCTTCAAGAAGAGCTTGTGCAGGATGAGGAATTAATTGAACTAGCTTTAGAAGCTTATAAAGCAAACAAGACGTCTATAGAGCTTCTCTATTTTGTTGAGCACGAAGAGCTGCTGCTTAAGCAGCAATATCGTTTTAAAAATGAGAGAGAGCTTCTGGCTGGCTTAAGCGAGGAACAGAAAGAAAGCCTTAAGAAGATTTATTATCAAAAGAAAAAAGCCATCGACTATGTTTTTGAAATTGGGAGCAATGTTTTACGCCAAGCATTTCTCTCTTTTATTAAAAAACAGGAATTTCCTGAAGAAGTATACAAAGCCGACGTACAGTTTCCAAATTTTATATTGCCTGAATGGAAAGAGTTTAGTGAAGTATTGGGGCAGCCGGAACAGGGGTACTGGCTGCAGAATGGTTTAATTATTTGGTTTGAACGGACGTGGGATGAAAAGTTAAAGCTTAATCTCGAAGTGGGACCTATTCCTTTTGAAAATCGGTTTACATTTTTATCCAGTATTGAAGAACAAGAAGTATTTTTCCGCAGATCAGGGAAATTAGAAGGCAAAAAATATACAAAAATTTATACCTGTACTGCTGAAATTAATGATTGGTCCGATAAAGAAAGCATCTTAATGGGCATGGAAAGGCTTTTTAATGACACTGATTTAGAGAAATTATTTAAAAAGATTGCTATAGCTATTGAAGGCATGAAAGAGGAATTCTCAGAAGATAATATCCAGGAAGATACACTGCTTCATGTAAAGAGGAAAGATTATCCTATTCAAGCATTTGAATTATTTGCTCTAGGACAAAATATTAGCTCTGAAGATTATTTTATAAACAGAAGCCGTGCTTCATTTTTACTCCCGATTTTTCGCGAACTGGAAAAAACATACGGAAGTACAGTTCAAAAATGGTGGTGGCATAGCAGTACATTCAACTTTTGGTTTGAACGATTAAAAGACGATAGGCTTAAGCTTACACTTGAATTAGGGCCTCTGAAAGATTATAAGCGATTAGAATTAATCAAAGAAATGGAAGGGGCCGGAGCAGAATTCTCTGAAAAATCAAAGCAACCTAGCTCTAAATTTACACGCCTCTTCTCTAAATCAAAGGTAGTCTCAACATGGGATGACCCAATGGCAGTTTGTGAAGAAATGAAAAAGTTATATAACGATGCTGATAACCAGACTATTCTAGGCATCATTGAGAGTATCAGTTAAGGGAAGAGAATCTTGGTGACAATGAAAAAATTTAGTTATTGAACTTTTAGAATATTTTCATTAGAGAGTGAAGCTTTGCGCTCACTCTTTTTTGTATAAGGCTTCATTGATTTTTGAATTGAATAATAATCATACCAATGGAGAAATTTTGTCATTTATTAAATAAAGAGATATAAAATTAGTTGGTCTCCATAGCAGCAAAAACCAGACTGGATCTCACCAATACAATAATTGAGCAGGGAATATTCCCCCTGAAGAATCATAATGATTATCAGACTGATTGCAGTTTCGAGTACTCTCATAATGATAATAGGCTATATAGTATCTTGTCTTAACCAAACGGCGTAAATAAGGTGAACACCACTACATCACGGCTTATTTTCTTTATCTGCGCTTAGCAGTCTAGTCATGTGGAGTGTATCTCGCAACTCATTTTAAAGAAAGGCAACTAACCCTCCGGGGCGTTGCCTTTTCATGTTTCTTGTAACGGATTAACAAAGCTGTATTGAATATGGACAGCGCCATTGTGATTACAAGTAATCTTCTCAACTAGGGAATGCAGCACCTGTTTTCGGTTTTAAGGGGATGGCTAATATATTCTCTTCTTTTATTTCATTATCCTCAAGTGAGGAAATGGCTAACTCTAAATGAAAAGAGTGCTCGAAGGAGGCAATCACATGCATAGATATTCACTTTCCCTTTCTATCTGGGTAAGTTAAAGCCTTTTCTTTGGTATTTACGGGTTAAAAAATCAGTTTGTTCCGCTTTGAATAATTTGCCGAAAGGGATTATCATCTTAGGAAGAGGCTCTGTATATAAAATAAAATAGATGGAATATCCCACTAACGGCTGCGTTAGTGGAATATGACATTATTAAAAAAAGACGATAACCTAATCAGTTTTTACTAATTCCTACTGCATATAGATTATATAGAAAAAGCAATGGAAACCAATTCCATTGCTTTTTCTATTGCTAATTTAATCTAAAAAGTGTGCGATTTATAAATGCGAATTAGGTTGCGAATTGAGGTTTTGCACCTCTCAACCGAACCCGTTAGTTTTCAAAACCGGCTTTTTAATTGTTGATGAGCTAGACTAGAGCTTAAACAGCTCCTCAAAGGTATTGGATAGGGCGTACCATTGATTTTCTCTTACAGCCTTTAGTTGTTGTATAATGATTTTCGCTGTATGAATATCAGTGTCATGAAGATTTTCTACTGGTTGGCTGTTCTTTAATTTTTCCACTACGTTTAACAACATATCGCAAAGTGTTTGTTTGAACTCTTTATATTCATCTGGGTAAAGGGTAGAAAGTTCATTATATTCGCTAACAACGTAATGGATTTGAGTAAAAGTAAGGGCTGGCTTATGTTCAAGGGCAAGGGCAAATACATCAATATACGGATGTTTTTTCATTAATTTGTATAAGTTACCCATTGCTTCCGGAAAATTGTTTGGGGATGTGGGATGTTCCTGATGATAAGAAAAACATTGCGGATCCAAGATAAAGCGTGCCCCTTCTTTATACAATCGGTAACCCAACTCCCAGTCCTCTGCACCGTATCCTTTGAAGGACTGATCAAAGTATCCTGTTTTTTCTAATTGACTTCGGTGAACCGAAACATTTCCTGTTAAAAATGCAATATAGGGAAGGGTATAATTACTCAGATCGAAACCAAAATCACTTAACCCGGTGTTAAGCATTTGAGTAAAATACCAGTTAGGAAACGAAAGCCTTTTAAAGCTTTTATTGTCAATATTTTTCTTTGTAATTAGGGGATATAGTCTCTTAGAGTTGGAATGATTTTGTTTGAAATTATTATACGAAAACATAAAAAATGAATCGTTTGCTACAAAGTCATTTATATGCGCCCATTGATTGTGATTAAATTCTGAAGTAAGAAAGGTATATATTCCTCGATAGTGCATGGCTCCACAGACAACTGTATTTTTGTCGTTCAGATGATGTTTAAAATGATTCTCCACGAAGTCGGGTTCTATAAGCATTTCAGCATCCAGAAAAATAATGATGTCTCCTTTTGCATGTTTTATACCAAGGTTACGAGCTTTAGACCTTCCGATATTTTCTTTTGGGCGTATATACTTAAACCTAAATAAAGGATTCAATTCCTCTGGTATTAAATGTGTCTTGTCCATCGAGCAATCATCTACTAAAATTACTTCAAATTCAGCAGGGGAAAAGGTTTGTTTTTCCAAACAATACAGCGAAAGAGAAACGTAATCGTATTTATTGTACGAAGGCATAATAATACTTACCTTTATGTCATTTAATAATTGCCTGGGTGTGTCCCTATTGAAATCATAGTTGTTCATTTTGTCCAATTTTTTCCTCCCTGTAATTTTTTACTTTATAAGCTATGTAAAAGTTGATAGGGTGATTGGACAACTTAACCTAGTGGTGTTGCATTTTTATATTTTTTGTTATTTAAGTATCAATTAAAATTCTGGAAGTTAAATCGAATGCAAAAAAAGGAGTCCTATTAGCAAAGTTTTGCTTATAGGACTCCTTTTGAAGATGCATAGATATATTTTTTTATCATCACATCCATTAATCAGTCAAGAAAACAGAATTTCGATCCTAAAAACTTATTAAGAAACAGATTCTATTTTTTCTGATAGACTATTTCTAACTTTTATGTTGTGAATTTTTGGTAAGTCAATGTTCAACCATTGGTTTAATAATTTGTTAAAACAACTAAAATTCTCTCCATCGTTTAAAATAGGAAAATGAGCTCTTCATGAAAACATAATATTCCATAAAATTGACAGGAAACCAAAAGGTTACGTATAATAAATACGAAATCTTTTGGCTACATAAAAGTGAGGGATGGTTAGAATGAACCAAACTGCGCAGCAACAAAATAATATTCCAGATATTCATCAAACCATTATCATTAACGCTCCTATTCAGGAAGTTTGGAAAGTAATCTCCACCTCGGAGGGGATAGCTCAATGGCAAATGCCCAATACCTTAACATCGGAATTAGGAGCCCAGTTTACTTTTACTTCACCGCCTATTCAAGAATGGGATGGGATTATTTATTCTACTCTTGTAGAATATAACCCACCAATCAAACTCAGTTACACTTGGAAAACTAACGTTATTAAAGAAGAATTAATGGTAACGTTTGAGTTGGAAGCAAAAAGTGATCAAACGGTATTGCGTTTATCACATACGGGCTGGTCAAAATGTTCTTCCGATAAGTTATTTGTTCGTAATATGCTTGATAAGGGTTGGGCAGAAAATGGTTTGGAAAATATGAAAAAAATAGTGGAAGGATAAGTAAGTTTGACCAGAACTTCTACTCAAAATGACATCTTTCAAGCAATTGCAGATCCAACCCGTAGGAGAATACTTCAATTGTTAGCTAGACGTGAAATGCCAATTACCTTATTGAGTCAGCATTTTTCAATTAGCCGTCCTGCTGTCACCAAACATCTCAATGTTCTATCGAAAGCTGGGTTAGTGAGTGATTGTAAGATTGGGCGGGAAAGACGATATAAAGTAGAGGCTGAACCTTTACGTGAAATACAACAATGGATAAATCATTTCGAATCCTTATGGATGGACAGTCTAAGTGAATTGAAAGATTATATTGAAAAAAACAATTAAAAATGACGGTGCGATAATCCAGAAAGGACTATCCTACTTTTTTATTTAAATCTTTATTAGGCTTTTATAGATCCAACTGCATCTACAAAAAGCTTTTCTCATTGAACGAAAAGGCAGGTTTGTTCAAAAAGACTAATTTAAAAGCATTTTTTTAAATTGATAAATCCAACGATTCTACGGAATTACAAATGAAGCTGTTAAAGATGCTCCCAGCTGGGGTGAAGTTTGGCCCTTATCGGCTTTGGAAGGGGGATATCAGAATTTAATATCAAGGAATAAGGCTGAGAATTCGAATTTTTGGCGGCAATAGCATAATATCGAAGGAGGAAGACATGGAAGTTTTTGCAAAATATTTAGCAGGTATTGATAACCCCGGCCACCGCGACCGAACAGAGGAAATTTTGGCGTGGGTTGCTAATAAATTCCCAAATTTGGAACCGCAAATCAAGTGGAATACCCCAATGTTTTCCGATCACGGCACATTTATCATCGGCTTTTCCACAGCGAAGCATCATTTGAGCGTTTCACCCGAAGAAGTAGGCATTGCGCACTTTACCGATGACATTGCACAAGCTGGCTACAGCGCTACCAAAGGCTTGTTTCGAATTCCGTGGAATGAGTTGGTAAATTACGAATTGCTTGAGAAAATGATTGAATTTAATATTCAGGATAAAGCAGAATATACGAATTTTTGGCGGAAATAATAGATGTCGCCTTAACAAAAAACGCATGACACGAAAAAATGTCATGCGTTTTCTCAATTAAGTCGCCAACAGCTCAATAGTAGCAATATGCGAACGCCCGTCAAAATACTTCCCCAGCACCAGTCATAATGTTCCGTTAAATTCAATATTAAATCTGATAATGTTTGCTCTCAGTCACTAATTGATTGGAATGAGTTATCTAAATTGATTTTTGATAATAATAGAAAAAGTGTATCATTCACTGAGATGGAAGGAAATCTTGTAAAGCTAAATTCTTTAAAAAACAGTTTCTCATTTGTAATACACGTTAACTGGATACTCGCTAGTTGAGAAAGAGGAGATTTAATATGATTTGTGATTGAGATGGTAGTAGCCTTTCTTTTTTTTGCAATTTCAAAAATATCAAGCAATATCTTCGAGTCGCCGGAGTTTGAAATGCCAATGACGACATCTTCTTCTGTCAATGAATGAGCAAATGAAACTTGCATTTCTGGAATTGTATTACCTGCTGCCACAAATTGAACAAGACTGCACCGACTAATAATATCGAGATACTTTTGAACCTCTTTGGAATGGGAGAAAGGACGCCGTTTGTTTGAGTTCATCGATCTTATCCTAGAAATCTAGGAGCCTCAGCTGGTAGACAAAGTCTCATGTCTACAAGCTTTTTTTATTGTAGAATTAAATTAGATACTGTTTGAGGGGAGAAATTTTAACATGTTGTCAAAGCACGTTCTCCCACAAGGAGAGCGTTTTTTTGTGTAGGAACGAATTTAATGAAAATTCAGTCATAAATTACAAAATATTAATAAGTCTGGTATATTTACTTAATATTTTCTATTTATAGTAAGAATTGCGAATGATATCTTCAATTGAGAGGGAGTTGAAGTGTAGTAGCAAAGAAGAAGTAGATTGTGATTAATTGTAAGGAAACGGAAATCTTGTGAAGAAAGTAGCTATGATTGTTTCCAAAACCAAAAAATCAGAAAAAAACGGAGGAAGAAAAAATGAAATTTTTCAAAAATCTACCGATCGTTATGGCATCTGCTATCCTTCTTGGAACTGCACTTACACAAACTCCAGCTGAAGTAAATGCCGCCCCTTTAACAGGAACAGTTACAGTTTCGGGTTCTAGCGCAATACATCCCCTGACTGTAGAAGCAGGCAAGCAATTTAAGGCAAAAAATCCTGGGGTGACAGTTACTTCAACAGCTACAAACTCTTTGAAAGGTGCTCAGGCAGTTTCTAACGGGACTGTAAAAATCGGGGCATCGGACTGGGACAATAGTAAGTCCGTTCCTGGTTTTACTGCAATCAAAGGATTGGTACCTCATCCGATTGCTGTGATTCCATTTGCAACTATTGCAAATAATAATGTAAAAGTAAGTAATCTGACTACGAAACAACTGCAGGACATCTTCGCAGGAAGAGTGAAAAACTGGAACCAAGTAGGCGGTCAAAATGCGCCAATCGTTGTAATCAATCGTGCTTCAGGTTCAGGTACGCGAGTAAACTTCCAGTCAAAGCTATTAAAAGGTGCTTCCATTGCAAAAATCGGCAAAGAAGTAGCATCAGGTGGCGATATGGCTACAGCGGTAAGCAAAACACCAAATGCGATCGGTTACATTGATCTTGCAAAAGTAACGAGTGCAATGAAAACCGAGAAATATAATGGTGTAGCTCCAACTACCGCAAATGTAATCAACAAAACATATCCTGGTTGGGCTTATGGTTTCTACCTAACAAAAGGGACAGCAACAGGAGCAACAAAGTCATTTATTGATTATGTAAGAAGCTCGCAGTTCCAGACTACTACAGTAAAGAAAATGGGATTCATCCCGCTAACAAGCATGAAGTAATCCCAGTTTAATAATCCTCTACAAATGCGCCGTCTAAGGGCTCATTTGTAGGGGGTTTTTTGTCTATATTCGGTCTTTTTTTGTTATCGCAATCCAAAACTAAAAGCTTATTAAAAGCGCGAAGAAGTAGAACCTTTTATTGGTAAATCTTATAATTGCAAGTCACCAAACTGTTACAGTAGAACATGAAAACTTAGATTATTAGCAGAAAATAAAATTTGAATATTTACATTATTTTAACATTTGACTACAGAAATTAACACACATTAAACAATCAAATTCTATATTTAATATAGTACTAAGTAAATATCATGGAGGTTAAAGAAAATGTTGAAGAAATGGAAGAAAATGAAATCGAAGAAACCCATTCTTGGACTTGCTGTTGGTGTCGTTGCATTGAGCGGTCTACTTGCAACACCGAGTTTTGCAGAAACACCAAAATCTACTTCTTATAAGATTATCAAAAGTACTAAGGTTTCTAATGCAGTGCCAAGCACTGATAAAGAGGCAGAAATGGTAAAGCTATATGAACAGAATGCCTGGAATGCCCGTATGTTCCAGTTATACGATAAGATTCCAATTGGAAAATCAGTCGATGATGAGATAAAATCCGTCCCTCCTATACATACAGGCGATGAATTATATTTAGGCGGATTTTCAGGACTGGTTCATTTGCCAAAAGATCCAGAGAATGTTTTTTATGCCATCACTGACCGAGGACCTAACGGAGATTCTAAATTCGGCAAGTTTTTTTCGGTCCCAACATTTTCTCCTCAGATCGTTAAAATTGAATTGGGCAACGGCGCTGTCCATGTACTGAAGCAGATTCCGCTAAAATTGCCTCAGGGATATACAGATCCGATTACCAAATCCAGAAACATTTCTGGTATTTCTAATTTCCCTGGTGACAATACTAGTAAGCTTGCAGGCTTTGGAACGATGGATGAAATTTCTTACGGTGCTGCCGGCCAGGTCCTTCCCGCTGATCCTTATGGTCTTGATACAGAAGCCATCAGCTATAATCCCAATGATGATACTTTTTGGGTGAGTGAAGAATACAGACCGAGTCTTGTTCAGGTAAAAAGAGACGGTACAATCATTCAGCGGCTTGTTCCAAAAGGGGAAAAAGATTTATTTGCCTCTTCTCCAGCTGTTCCGGTCCATGACACTCTTCCTGCTGTTTTTGCTATGCGCAATCCAAACAAGGGACTGGAAGGAACGACTGTTACACCTAGCGGTAGATATCTGTATACCGCACTACAAGGACCCATCATTAATCCTTACGGTGACGGTTCTGCCCCGCCAAAAGGATCAACGGCCATCCGTGTCCTTCGCTATGATCTAAAACACATGGACAAAGATCCAAAGGAATTTTTATATGTATTGGACGGTAAACACTTGATCTCCGATATTGCTGCTTTAGATGATGATCATGTTCTTTTTGATGAAAGAGACAGCGACTACAGCTATAAAAGTATTTTCAAAGTTGATTTTTCAACAGCGGCCAATCCTACCAATATTTTTGGTCTCCTGGACGGCGAAGGCTTAGACAAAACAGATGTGACGCTTGAAAACACCGTCATGGCTCCCTACGCTCCAGATAAAACCTATACTGTTACGCCAACAGGGGGTAGTACTACGGTAACTGTAAAACCTTTACAAAAAACGCTATTTGTAGATGCCAAAGAGCGCGGATACAATAACTCCAAGCTTGAAGGGATTGCGATGCCAAATGACCATACCCTGGCACTCACAAACGATAATGACTTTGGTGTTCAGGACCCGGACCCAGAACAAGTGTGGCTGTATAATCTGACGGGAACCGCTCAAGAGCATAAGCTGTTTTCCAAGCCAAGTAAAGCCGGCAAGGTTTATGTTACGAGCTCTGAAAACAACCAAGATATCACCATCACAGATGTACTAGGTGAAAACAGTCTGCTTGGCACTATGACATTCCTACTTCCTGAAGGAGTTAAGGCTGCACCCGGAGATGCTGTTATCTACGGAAATGGAGATCCTATTCCATTAACGGCTTCACAGCTTTCCGATACAGCAGGTGGCGGTCAATTCATTACAGTGGATGGGGTCTGCCTTCACAAGGGAGAATCAGTAAAATTGCTGTTGAAAGGTAAAAGTGTTTCGCCACAGACGTTTTCACCAAAGGTTTATGTCGACTCTGACGGTCCTGAGAATGAAAATGGACTGAGCGCAGGCTTTACAGTCCACTCTCACCAGCCTAAGGGTTCAAAGATGAATGATTGAAGAAAGCATATCAATTTGCAAATAAACTTGAAATAATAATTATATAGTTAGTCTGGCACAAAAACTCACAGTTCTTAAATAAAAGATCATACGCCCTGACTCCGTTACTTTTATCTGAGTTCAGGGCGCTGTTTATTATGAAAAGGAACAGTGTAGATATCATTATAGATAAACTTTCCTTCTTTAACTCCCTCGGTTTAATTAGATTATCTCCCGAATACTCGCTTATTCGCAGGATTTCATATCCCTTTAATTAGGTTTTACGTTTAAATGAACGTTATTTAGTGTAGCTTCATACACATAACTGTTTCTTGCAATTTTTTTAATCCTGTCATCATATTTAAGTAAACCTTGAACAAATTATCCTAAATATGAAATTCCTTGTCCTTCCCGTTCTAGTGCTTCTCTTATAGTTCTAAGGGGAACAGCTGCAGACTGTTTTTTTAGGTAGTCTATCGCATTTCGTATTTTTTTGTGGAGTTTTTTATTTCATTAGTTTTTCTATTTCCTGGTCGTGATAACCGGCCGGGGGAGAGATCCTGGCTCTTTTTTATTTTAAGCGAAAATGACACTTATTTGTTATTACCGTGTAATACCATTACTTCTCTTCCCTTCCCTTCTGTTACCGGCAATTACAAATGCCATTGCGATTGTAACTAAAATGCAGGCTATGTCGTACATTTACATGCTCCCTCCAGTTATGATGATTCATGCTCCTTTTGTTGCGTTTTTTTCTCGAACTGTGTATTAGTTTAATCCTTCTGTATAAACTTTAGGCTTTAAGAGAATCCAATATAAACACATTAGGAGGAAGGATTTTTAATGTTCGAGATGACTATAAGCAATAGCGGCATGAGCACTTCGAACAAAATTAAACATTACAGGTATTTTGTTATAGGAGCTATTGTCTTTACTATTTATTTTGTATATTTAGATGGACATATGTTAAAAATACTTTTGTAATTTACTACATAACAAAGGAGTGAAGAAAATGCCACAACGAATTCAGCAAGCTGCCCAACAAGCTCAAGCAGCACTTCAACAAATTCAACAAGTTGCACAGCAATTACAACAAACCGAGCAACAAAACGCTCAACAGTTTCAACAGGCTCAAGCACAAAATGGTACTCAAATGGGAACGCAGGTACAGGACTTTGCTCAAAGAGAACAAAATGCGGCTCAACAGTTGCAACAAATTCAGCAACTTGCTCAACAGTGTGCACAACAATTACAGCAACAACAGCAGCAACAGTCTTACTAAAAACAAGACTTCAAATAATCTAAAAATAAAAACTTCCATTAGATCGATTAATGGAAGTTTTTATTTTATTACACAAACTGCTTGCTGCGATTTTTCTTTATCTGTTTATGAAAAAGGAAGATGAGATAATATTCTTTATTAATGTTAAATCATATGGCGCCTCAGAAATGGCAAACATGAGATACCAAGGCAATTCAAGCGGCTTTAAATAACAGTGCCGGAGCTAAGGTATTTTTTCTTAAGGCAGCTACAAAGTGACTAGCGAACTGAATATGAAAGAACATACAGCGGATTATGGCAAAGGCGCCGGCATCCAAGCTGACGCTGACCTGGAAAGTGTTCTCCATCTGAAAAGCATGACATTGAGATAAGGAATATGCTCGTTGATCACCGGAATACAGCCTTAAAGGGATTCTATTGTCAAAGGGTCAAACTTTGTCACCATCTCAGACAGCAAGCTGCAAAACTTCAAACAGCCAAAAAAGCCATCTCTCTCCCGGCTAATTGTCAGCGCAGTTCGGATTGAAGGCGGAGTCAGAAATGTTAAGATTGATGGCTGCATGTAAAATTGCTTATGCCGAATAAACTGTTACATTTAGAGCAGAATATCTGTAACTAAAATTAGAGGTGTTTTTCTATGGATGGAATGAGAGTACGATTTGAAATAAAGAACCTTAATATTAGAGTTGGGAATGTAACACGGGACAGTCAGAGTTATGTTCTACTCACAGCTTACGATGACAGCAACAATGAGATTGTCTTAGAACTAACGCATGAACAAGCAGGATTTTTAGAGGATCAATTTTATGAAGCAAATTTAAGGTACGAACAGCGTATAGTGCCAGAACAACAGCCTGAACCGAATACATTTTTTAAACAATCATTCACTAATCCTCACGACCAAGGAAATGACCAAATTCGTTAAATTATTGTAAATGATACACCTGGACGGTATCTCTTAGTAGGTTAGCCCCACAATTGGTGGTTTAATCGTTGTTGGATTAGTTGTTACATAGTCGGCAATACCGAGGCTATGCTATATAGAACTTCTTTGATGTTCATATCAATCATCTGATCCCACTCTTGAATTTTTAGTTGATTTAAAGGAGAGTTCGGCATATACCAGCACAATTTACGAGTACGTCAATACGACCGTATTCTTCTATTGTAAACTTTGACAACTTTTGCATATCTTCTGCTGAAATATTAAATTAGTGGCAGCATCGCCGTTATCCGTTTTAATTTCATCTATTATTGTTTTGAGAAGCTCCTCTCTTCTTGCAGCGAATACCACTTCGGTACCATTTTCAGCCAATAGCTTAGCTGTTGATTTACCTATTCCGACAGATGCCCAATGAAATTCATCCGGCTCTCTTTCTTCGTTTTAATCTTTGCATTACTGCTCTCCACCACCCTCACAATGTAAACGCAGCTAATCCAGCTCGAACAATCCAGCTATTCCAAAAAACCACCCTATATAAATCCAATACTACAAACTCAACAAACCTCGGAACATTGCAACCCCAAACGCTCACCATCCTCGGTAAATACAAAGAATACTACAAGGTAAAGACCTCTCACGGAAACTGCTGGATTCACCCAACAGATTTTAAAGATGAATTCGGAAAACATCGCTTGTATGTGAATAAGATGCTGTCTCTGTATACTGGCAAGTCCTTCAAAGATCAAAGATTGATGCATGAGAGGTCAAACGGTTAGAGCTTTACCTCAGATTATTGATTATTTAAAATCGAAGGGGTATGTTTTGGTGCCTTATGATCCAAGTCATCATGTGGTGAGCAATTTTTGGAATGATGGCAGTTATAGATAAATAAAATAATATCCACAAAAAAGACATTCCCCAAAAAGAATGTCTTTTTTCAATCCAGCGTATTTAAATCAAACTTCTCTTTATCACTAATATCCTCAATAACATCCTGCAAAGTCATATTCTCTAAACTCTTCTCCAACGCAAGCTGCGCTGAAGTAAACAGCGGGTTTATCGTATCCTGAATGTTCCTCCCAACAACACAAGCGGGATTTGGATTTTCATGAATACTGAATAATTCTTTTTCCTGGACGACATTGACTGCTTTGTATACGTCAAGAAAGGTTATTTCCGATGGATCCTTGGCGAGATTGGCTCCTGCGATGCCGGGATGGACTTCGACTAGTCCTGCTTTTTTCAGCATTCCCATAATTTTTCTGATGAGGGTTGGGTTGGTGTTGACGCTGCTGGCTAAATACTCAGAGGAATTGATTCCTTCTTTATTGACTTCGATTAACGCTAATATGTGAATGCCGACTGAAAAACGGCTGCTGATGGACATTTCTTTCACCTGCCTGTAAACGCATTATACCTTAAATTCCTATGGGTTGACAAAATCCTAACATGTATTTAAAATGAATACAAGTATCAGAAGTGAATACAGGTTCTAAATCAAATATATGGGGGAATACACAAATGAAAATACTAGTTACGGGTGCAACAGGCAAATTAGGAAGCAAAGTGGTTGAGACGTTGATGAAGACTGTACCAGCAGACCAGCTGGCTGTGAGTGTGCGCAATCCGGAGAAAGCAGAGGGGCTGCGTGCACGCGGAGTTGACGTGCGCAAAGGGGATTTTGACCGTCCTGAAACATTAGATGCAGCGTTTACTGGGATTGATCGCTTATTGATTATTTCCTCAGATGGAGACAATGAAACAAGAAACCGCCAGCATGGCAATGCGGTGGCTGCGGCAGAGCGGACTGGCGTAAAATTCATTGCGTATACAAGCATCACGGATGCACAGGAAAGCCAAAACTTCCTTGCTCCTACCCATAAAGTAACAGAAGATGCCATCATCAAAACAGGCATTCCTTATTCCTTCCTTCGCAACAATTGGTACTTAGAGAATGAAATCTCAAGCATTCAAGGTGTACTGGCAGGTGCCCCGTGGGTGACTTCTGCTGGAGCTGGAAAAGTTGGCTGGGCATTGCAGCAAGACTATGCTGATGCTGCGGCGGCAGTTCTTTCTGGCAGCGGCCATGACAACACCATCTATGAGCTATCAGGCAAACCACTGACACAGGAAGAGATTGCGGCAGCACTTGGTACAGTACTTGGGAAAGAAGTACCTGTCCAACATGTGGATGATGGAGCATACACAGAAATTATGAAAGGTGCGGGGGTACCAGAGTTCCTTCTTCCATTCCTTGTTGAGATCCAAAAAGGAGTCCGTGAAGGCACCCTGGAAATCGAAAGCCATGATTTAGAAAAACTCATTGGCCGTCCAGCAGCGCCAATTACTGAAGCATTATCTCAAGTTGTAAAAACTCTATAATCCTATCAAAACCGGTCTTCTGGGCCGGTTTTTTGCGTGGGAAATCCTTGCTGCTTCATTCGCCCAATCGTTTCATAAGCAGCCCAGTTAACAGAACAGTCAATGAAGTGAATGCTAGTTTCAAAAATACATTTCAGATGCTGAACCTGTCCAATCAAACAGAGTGGTTTTTTCATGAAATATAGGAAAAGCTGAAAAAGAGGGGTAACATGTTAGCCAATCAAATTATTTTGACAGGCCTAAAGTATTTAGGCACTCCTTATGTTTTCGATGCCCCGCCCCATCAAACAAAAGTATTCGACTGCAGCTCCTTCACCCAGTACATCTTTGGAGTCTACGGCATCTCCCTCCCGCGAAATTCCCGCCAGCAATACACAATGGGAATCCCCATTCCTTTTAACAAAATCAGAAAAGGAGATTTGCTCTTTTTCACCACCAAGACCCGAAAAGACCGCCAGCTGCCTTCAAAAATTGGACATGTTGGGGTCTTTCTTGGCAGCGGACATATGCTTCACACGTATCGTGAGGGGAAGAAGGTGATGGTTTCGGAGTTGAATTCGTATTGGAAGTTAGCTTTTGCAGGTGCGAAGCGGGTGATTTAGATGCCTTTCTGCCGCCGGGTGATTTTGCTTTGCCTGGCGGTTTGGCATTGCTTTCTGGTGATGCGGGGGTGAGCAGATGGTGAGACAGGATACATGAGGTTGTTTTGGTCATTGTTATGGGCGGGGGATCGCTTTCCGGTCGAGTGAATGTAGGGGCCGGATGGGTCATCGTGGGTGAGGGCAGCTCGTCCGGGTTCATAGCGTGAGAACAGGACATGTCCTAATTCGTGTGCCAGTGTATAGCGTCCTGCGGCTTTTTCGGTGAGGAGAATCCGTCCGGACAGCTCGTAGTCGGCTGCACTTTGAAAAGAGACAAGCTCTGTTCCGCCAACACCGACGACTTTTTTGCCTTTGCCTGGAGCTAAATAATCTCCGCTTAAGTAAAGAACATAAATTCCCGTTTTATGGCCAGCCATCTTTTTAGCCGTTTGAAACAAAACATCGATTGTAGGATTAATGAAGACATAATCAGAGGAAATCGAGCGGGCATCGATCCGCCTCTTCTCGCTGGTAAAGATCCCTTTCAAATCAAATGTTACGCAGCCCTTCACACGTCATTTGCTTTTTGAATCTCCTGTTTGACCCGCAAGGTATTTCCAGCGTGATCTGCACCATTGACAAAAAAGGCATAGACATCCACTGTATAAGCAGCCAATACGGACAACTCCTTTGCCTGATTTTTCTGCTTGTACAGTTTATGGATGAGGAAAACATTCGGTGTGGGTGGTGTTTCCCTGTGGTACTATTTTCTAAAAGGGGAGGCTGTTGAAAATGGTGACCATTCGAGAGGCATTGGATCACGAAGTTGAGGGAATACGGGAACAGCGGGTGAAGGCGTATGAGGAGCATGCCCCAAGCATTCCGGACGGTCATTGGGATGCGCTGAAGAAAGCGATCTCGTCTGCTTCCGACACAGGACCTGGTGTTGAGCTTTTAGCTGCAGAGCTTGATGGGGAAGTGGTCGGCAGCGTCGCTTTGTATCCAGCAAAGCTGGATGCTTATGATGGGCTCGTGGATTTGATGGATTATCCTGAAATCCGGATGCTGGCCGTTTCAGAACGGGCGCGCCGCAAAGGCGTGGCAGAAGCATTGATCAAGGAATGCGTCCGCCGGACAAAAGCAAAGGGATCCCCTTATATCGGGCTGCATACAGCTGATTTTATGAAAGCTGCTATGAGGCTTTATGAGCGAATGGGCTTTACCCGGTTGCCACAGTTTGACTTTGAGCCTGCTGGGGACGGCATCATTGTAAAAGCCTATAGACTAACGATCGAACAAAGCGAGGAGTGAGATCCCATCTCACTCCCCTTCACGCTTCTAAATAGAAAATCCGCCATTCCCGCCTTTGAGCTTCAGCATGCCATTTCCTTCATCAGTCCGCGGATATCCTAAAGAAACCGTATTCTGAATCAGCAGCCTGTAAATCTCCGGCTCTGACAGCGTCCGCTTCAACTTTTTCTCATATTTACTAATAATCAGGGCAAGTGCACCTGATACATGAGGTGTAGCCATGGAGGTTCCTGACAGGACAGCGTATTTGCTTGGAGGATAAGTGGACAGTATTTTTTCGCCAGGTGCGACTAAATCAATTTCGCTGTTGGAGTCGCTGAATGGAGAGATGCGCTGCTGAAAGCTGACAGAGCCGACTTCGACGACCTCAGGGTATGCCCCTGGATAGCTGTATTCGCTTGTTCGGGCATTGCCGTCCCCATCATTTCCGGCAGCACATACGACAATGATGTTGTTTTGTACGGCGGACTTGATGGCGGCGTGCAATGAAGGATTGGTGTCCGGCCCGCCTAGTGACATGGAAATGACCCGCACTTTTTCTCCTTTTGGTCCGCGCCATCTTGTCGCATATTTGACGGCAGCTGTGATGTTCTCCGTTTTTCCTTCTCCTGAGCCGCTTAATACTTTTAGCACAAGCAATTTAGCTTTTGGGGCAGCTCCTGCTGCGCCCCCGTTATCTCCCGTGCCTGCAATTGTCCCGCAGACATGGGTGCCATGGCCGTGGTTATCCTGGAAATTAGAAGGAATGCCCAGGTAGTCATTCGTGAAATTGCGTCCGCCGATGATTTGGCCTCTTAAATCTGGATGGCTCGTCTGACAGCCGGTGTCAAGGACAGCGACGACCGTACCCTCTCCCTTGAAGCCTTGTTGCCAGTACGACGGTGCCCCGATCATTCTGATTCCCTGCGGAATCCCTGAAATGCTTTCTTTCGTTGCTCCTACACGAAAAGGTGTTAGTTTGACAATGGACAAATCGATGATCTCCCTTCGTCTTTCAACAGCAATACCCCGGTAAACGGGGACTTGGACTTGCTTGCTGTATCCTATGAAGGGAGAGAGGGTTTTGCTATCGTTATCCTGACTATTTGTGCTCAAAGAATAATAGTAAAATAGTTAATTTCTGCAAAATTAAGCACACCCAAGGCGAATCTTGCTCAAATATAGTAAAATGCAGAGGGAAAGTTATTGACGAAAGGAACTAACAAACATGACATACAAAATGATTGTTCTAGATTTAGATGATACGCTGCTGCGTGATGATTTGACGATTTCTCCGGGGACGAAGGAAGCCTTGATGGCGGCTCAGGAAGCAGGAACGAAGGTGGTGCTCGCTTCCGGACGGCCGACAACTGCGATGCTTCCGATTGCTGAGGAGCTGCAATTGAAAGAATACGGCAGCTTTATTCTTTCTTTTAACGGTGGAAAAATTAACAATTGCCAAACAGGCGAAACCTTGTTCAGCTCTACTTTGCCAGCTGAGACGATTCATCACTTATACGATGTCAGCCGCCGGGAAGATGTGTGGATTCATACGTATATCAAAGATACCATTGTGACGGAGGATGCAAATCCGTACACGGATATGGAAGGGAAACTGACTGGCCTGCCAATAGAAGTGGTAAGCAGTTTTAAAGATACTGTCACAGTACCAGTTGTGAAAGCCTTAATGCTTGGAGAACCTGCATATCTTAAAACAGTGGAGGAAAAGCTGCAGAAGGAATTTGCAGGAAGCTTAGCCGTTATGCGTTCAAAACCATACTTCCTGGAGTTTACTGAAGCGGGGGTCACAAAAGGGACAAGCTTAAACTCTCTTATTCAGCAGCTTGGCATCAGCCGTGAGGAAGTCATCGCGGTTGGGGACGGTCATAACGACTTATCCATGATTGAATTTGCAGGCCTTGGAGTTGCGATGGGAAATGCGGCGGATGAAGTCAAGGAGAAAGCGGATTATATTACAGATACGAACATGAACGATGGAGTGGCTAAGGTTGTTGAAGAGTTTATCTTAAAAACAGTAACAGTACAGTAGTGAAAACTTTCACATCAATATCATTTGATCCTTAACAAATTTTTTATATTTAGACCCTGTTAAACAATATTGTAGTTTTTTTAATTAAGAAAAGGGACATACGTATTTAATCTGTACCCTATAGGATAGACACTTTGAAAAAAGGTCTGCCTATAGGGTATTTTTGTATAATAAAGAAAAAAGAAAAACGGGAGAAACCAATGAGTAACAGAGACTTTACAGAAAAAGAGATCAAACTGCTTGAGAAGAACCGTTACACGAACTCCGTAACCCCAAAAGGGATTACATATACAGAGGAGTTTAAATTAAAGTTTGTCTTGGAATATGAGAAGGGGAAACTGGCAAGACACATTTTTGAAGAATGCGGCTTTGACATCTCCATCATCGGAATAAAACGGGTGAAATCCTCTTCTGAACGGTGGAGAAAAGCTTACTATGAACACGGGGAAAGCGGACTGCGAGACTCCAGGACAGACTCTTCGGGCAGACCGCGAATCAAGGAACTGTCCCTTGAAGAGAAGTATGCAAGACTGGAAGCGCAGCATCGTTTGCTTCAGGCGGAAAATGAACTTCTTAAAAAGATTCGATCCGCCGAAAGGGGGCTAAACAGAAAGAACTGAGTCCCGCCCAGAAATTCTGTCTGATTCGGGAAGTGATTGAGAAGTACGGGCTGAAGCAGATGGTCCGGCATTTATGCGAAGTAACTGGAGTGTCCCGCAGCGGTTATTACCGCTACTTTTCTGCACCTGCAGAGGGAAAACGAAACGAACAGGAAGCCAAAGATGAAATATCGAGAGGCATGATCCTAAAAGCCTTTCTCTTTAAGTCCCGCAAGAAAGGGGCCCGCCAGATTAAAATGACGCTTGAGGGACATTTCAAGGTGACCTACAACCTAAAGCGCATCCGCCGGATTATGAAGAAATACGGCATCATCTGCCCGATCCGGAGAGCGAATCCCTATAAACAAATCATGAAAGCGACACAGGAACATCAGGTTGTCCCTAATAAGGTCAATCGGGACTTCAAGCAAGACATCCCGTACAAAGTACTGTTGACTGACATTACCTATTTATACTTCGGAAAAGGCTTAAGGGCTTACCTATCCACGATCATGGATGGGTCTACCAACGAGATTGTAGCTTACCATGTCTCGGACCGAATCACGATGGAACTTGCGACAGATACACTTAAGAAGCTGAAGAAGAAACGGAATTTCCGTCTGGCAAAAGATGCGCTCATTCATTCGGATCAGGGAACCCATTATACGCATCCTGATTTTCAGAAGCTTGTGAAGAAAATGAAGCTGGGCCAGTCAATGTCACGCAGAGGAAACTGTTGGGATAATGCCTTGCAGGAATCTTTCTTTGGCCATCTCAAGGATGAAGCATTGATTAAGTCCTGTACCACCCTCCAAGAACTAAAGAAGGAAATCAAGAAATATATGACCTATTACAATTACCACCGCTACCAGTGGAATCTAAAAAAGATGACCCCTGTTCAATACAGAGATCATCTTCTTAAAACTGCCTAGCCTTTTTTTATCCGTGTCCTTGACAAAGGGTACAGATTAATTTAGATGTCCCTTTAAGTTTATTTTAACTCCCCTATAAACCAAATTTCACCTTCTAATGGTATCCGTCTTCATCAGTAATTACTTCTTTAAAACCTGATTTTCGTGAAGCGTTAGGAACAGATAATCCCCATTCAGTTTGAATGTTACTATCAGCAGATAGATGATGCCACTTTTGATATTCGTCATTCCTGTTAAAGAAATTTTTAAAAGGTCACCTTTAAATACAATAATTTGCGAACCCCACAAATCAGGTAAATCAACTGCAACCACTACTCGATATTTTTCTTTGTCATTTGGCTTCTATCCAATTAGATGTTCAGCTCTATCCAATAGTGTCTGAATGCAGAGGCGTTTTATTTTTTTGGTGTTTTGTCGGAATTTATAAAGTCTTGGGTGCATCTGGTAGATGCAGATGCCAATATCCATTGTAAAATTTCTGTTGGAAACTCCAAAGTGTTTTCTTCAATTCCTTTAATCATATGATAGTCAGTGTTCTTATTGCGAGAGACCGTCAAAAATCTGCATTTTCAAAGGTGTTTGGTCAAGTACGGATTGTAAAAGCACAAAAACTGTTGCAAAGCTGCTTAAATCGTCTCGTAAAAATGAATAAAATATTTTAAAAATGTTTCATATATTATTTATTTTGGTACACAATATCCAAAAAGGAAGGTGTAAATTATGGTAATGGCCAATACAATGTCTGGTGTTTTATCAGGGGGTTTAGCTCAAATACAAGATACATTTTCGTTAGCTAAAGGAGAGCTTTCATGGAAGCAATACAATTTGGCTACAACAAGAAATATTACAGGTGGTTTTGGTTTTGCATTTGGTTTATCTTTTGGGGCAGCTCTAGGTTCAAGTATTCTTCCGGGAGTGGGGACATTTATCGGTTCACTGGTAGGTGGTCTCTTAGGCTGGCAAATTGGGTGCCAAATAGGTTCTCAAATTGGAAGAGTTATTATAAGGTAAAAAATTAAATCAAAATTAATTGAAACTGACTATGGTCAGTTTTTTAAATGCAAAAAAACCCCCCTTGATAGGGGGATTAGTGAAGTTTATTTTCTATTTCACTCATTTTTTGTTTCAGGGAATCGTCATTTATAACATTAAATGGAGAAGAAGAGTCCGTTGAAGCAGATTCTTTTGTATCAGAAAATATGTTACTAAATGCCTCTTTTGCTTGGTTATAAGTTTCTTTGGATTTTTCCATCCCTTGTTCCTTCATTGAAGACATTGCTTCTTTCATATTTGGCAATGCCATTGAGTCTTTTTCATTCTTAGCTTCTTCCATTAAAGTGGTTAGTTTTAAGCGGGCACCAGTTGTTAATTGTTTCATTTGGTCACCAAGTGCTAATGCAGAGCCTACCCCTTTTACCAATAATTTTTTTGTACCCCTTCTTGCTTCCGGAGAGACGGCAAAGATTAATGTTGCAGCCGTAAATAGGATTCCTAAAGGGTTAGAAAGTGAAAAGAATTTTTTCATTTGTTTTTTTACCTCCAAGGTCTTTACAATTACTTAACATTATAACCACAGATAATCAATCTATTCGAAAATCAAAAAGGATTTTTATTGTATAAATCCCTTATAGTTGACCACAATATATTTTATGCAAAATTAAATTTACAATAAATTTACAATAAGGGAGGTACTAGTGCAAATATGGGAATTGAAATGAAAAACAGATATTACCATATACTTCCTGGTCGCCTTCGTATGGAGCTTTATGGTATTTATGATAATCGTGATCGAGCTGAAAAATTTGAGGGAATTTTTTCCACAATAGAAGGAGTTACCTCGGTTAAAACATCTGTTTCAAGAGGATGTATTCTTATCCATTTTATAGAAGGAATCATCTCTATCCATCAACTTCTTCCACTCCTAAAGAAGTTTGAGGAAGTAGCGTGGAAGCTTGATAATGAGAATAAAGCACACAAATGTGACGAGATTGACAATGATGTGAATGAGCAAGTTGCAGTCACCGCAGAAGTAACAAAAGTTTTACCGTTTACATCAGAAATGCCCAAACACCAAAAGCACAATGAGAAAGTACCTTTGTCTTTAACATTGTCAGTAGCTGGTTTGGGTGCATTAGGGCTGAAGCAGCTTTTTTGGGGACGTTCATTATTAGCCCGCCATCCTATCCCTTTTTATTTGAGCAGTGCGTTTGCAGTGGCAACTGGGTTTCCTTTCTTTCGTCGTGGAATTCAGCAGATGCAAAAAAGGCGAGGTGCTTTGGTAGATTTTGTATTAGGTGCTAGTTCACTTGCATTAGCTCTTGTTCGTGAAAATCTTGTTGTTTTAGCCGGACTTTCACTTCTCCAATATTTAAACTGGAAAAGAAGAGATGAGGTCCGTAATAACTGGCTGGATGAGCCCACTGTCTCACCTGACGTTGAAAAGTACACAAAAAGGGCTGGAATGATAGGAATCATAGCTTCTGCAGCAGCATTAGCCATCACTCGAAACCCGCTTGTCGCATTGGGGGTTTTATTAACAGCCAATCCAAGACCTGCTGCCGTTTCATCAGAATATACGTGGAGTCAGGCAGAACTAACGGCACAGAAAGGGGGATGGGTGAGACCTCAAAATGGATCCATGTATCAATTATCCCAAGTTAATACAGTTCTATTTGAGGAAGAATCCATGCTTTATGAAAATAATGGCACTTTGAACAAAAAAGTTGCTGGCTTTATTGAAGCGCTGCCTACGGACACTAACGTGGCTGTTCATCATGGGAAGCTTAATAAAAAAATAGAAGAAATATGCCCATCAGTAAAGGTTATATCTTTAGAAGAAATCAAACATAAGAGGCGGGAAGAAATTTTATTCGTTCATGATGATAAATCCCTCCACACACAAAAATTAATTTCCCTTTATCCAACAATTGAAGTTACCCAATTAAACGAGTTATCTGAAAGTTTGAGAATATCAAAGCAGATAAAGCAGACCATTAAGAAATATGTGAATACGACAAAGGCCTGGAATTTGATTGGAACCGCAATTGCGTTAACTTCTTTTGTATCTGCTCCTTTACTTGCACTTATAGGAGATACCCTAATATTAAGCTTTTTAGTTCACGCTAAGAATAAAAGTGAAAAGATGCTGCCGGCTAAGCAAATCCATGGAATTGCAGACTGGCAGCAACCTGAAATTTCTTGGCATGCATGTACTTCAGAAGAAGTTGTTGAACGATTTGGTTCAAGTCCATTGGCAGGGTTAGATGATAAATCAATAAAGAAATGGACAAAAACTTATGGAAAAAATAAACTTCAAGCAAAACAAGGGGAGCATTGGTTAAAATCCTATATCAGCCAATTTAAAGAATTTGCTATGGCCATATTAGGAATCACTGCGCTTATTAGCATTTTTACAGGCCATTTATTTGACGGTTTTGCAATGGGGACGATTTTATTATTAAATGCTGGGGTCGGAACCTATCAAGAACGAAAAGCAAAGCAGGCAGTTCAGACAATGACAAAATTTGTCCCGCCTATTTGCAGAGTCATCCGAAACGGGGAAACTTATGAAGTATCAGCAGAGGAGCTAGTGCCAGGAGACGTAGTTGAACTTGAAGCTGGAGAACGAGTATCCGCGGATTTACGGATTATTGAGGCCTGGAATTTGGAAGTTGATGAGTCAACATTAACTGGTGAATCACTGCCTGTTCAGAAAATGATTCAGCCAATAGATAAAAATGTTCCTATTACCGATCGTGCCAACATGCTGTATATGGGCACACATGTTACGAGAGGCAAAGGAAGAGCTGTGGTAGTCCAAACAGGAAATCAAACAGAAATTGGTCAACTGTTTATGAAGTTAACAGATCATGAAGAGGAAGTAACGCCTCTGCAAAAGCAAGTTACTCGAATCAGTAAGGCCTTTATGAAAGGTGCTCTTGTGATTGGAGGAATTGTTTTTTTAGCTGGTTTAATACGAGGTATTCCGTTAACAAATATGATGACAACGTCACTTGCTTTAACGGCATCAGCAATACCAGAAGGATTACCGGTTACCATTACAATAGCTCTCACTGCAGGAATTCTTCGAATGGCAAAGAAGGGTTCCTTAACACGAAAGTTATCAGCACTTGAAACACTTGGACGTGTCAATGTCATCTGCTCCGATAAAACTGGAACTTTGACAAAAAATGAAATGACAATTAAAAAAATGGCCACTTTAAGTCAGGAATTTGATGTAACTGGTGACGGATATTGCCCAGAGGGAGAAATAAAGATGGGCAATGGGGATAATAGGTCACATCAAGACTTAGAACAATTGTTGCGTATTGGATTTTTATGTAATAACTCGTCAATTATACAAGAAAATAATCGCTGGATTGTAAAAGGGGATCCTACAGAAGGGGCATTGCTTACTGTTGCAAGAAAATACCCTTCATTAGAAAAAGGACTATCAGAATGGACGAGGGAGTATGAAGTACCTTTTGATTCAGATCGAGGAATGATGACAGTAGCTTGCCGGGAAACAAATGAACATAAGAATTGCTATGTTCTGACTAAGGGTTCGGTTGAAAAGATTATTTCCTGTTGCAAAAATGTGCAAGTGAATGGCAAGAAAGTCCCGTTAACTAAGAAGATGAGAGAATCAATTTTACAGCAAGCCGAAAAATATGCTGACGATTCACTTAGGGTTTTAGGATTTGCCTTTCGTAAGCTGAAACAGGATGAAGAGTGCCAAAATGAGATGGAAAATGACCTCACTTATATTGGAATGGTCGGAATGATCGACCCTCCAAAAGAAGATGTTAAAAACTGCATTCAAGAAGCGAGAGAACTGGGTATTACTCCAATCATGATTACCGGAGACCATCCGATAACTGCTTTAGCCATTGCAAAGCAAATCGGTATTAGTTCTTCATTTGATCAGGTGCTTACAGGTGAACAGCTAAATAAACTAAACGATTCAGAATTTGAGGAAAAGGTGGATGATATCCGAATTTATGCCCGTGTAACTCCAAATCACAAGCTTCGAATCGTATCAATTCTTCAGAAAAAAGGCTATATCGTGGCGATGACAGGTGATGGAGTTAACGACTCGCTGGCCATTAAAAAAGCAGATGTTGGAATAGCAATGGGACGGTCTGGGACCGAATTAACAAAAGAAACATCGGATATTGTGTTAAAGGAAGATCATTTTGGTTCTATTGTTGATGGGGTAAAAGAAGGCAGAACAATAATCGGTAATATCAGAAAAGCACTTGGGTGTTTATTATGCGGTAACTTAGCAGAAATCATTGTCACAAGTACCGCAGTCATTGCAGGTCTCCCGCTTCCAATCGTTCCAATTCAGATTTTGCTTATGAATTTATTAACGGATGCGTTACCAGCAATGGTTCTTGCCGTGAATCCAGGCAACAAAACGAAAGAAAGAAAACGGCAAGAAATTGCGGATAAAGACCTTTATAAACAAGTGGTAATAAGGGGACTTTTATTAGGAGTGGGATCACTAGGATTATTTGTAACAAGCCTTTCATTGGGTGCTCCAATTGCTGTAGCACAGACCACCGCCTTTGCAGCTCTTGTCACAGGGCAGCTTATTCAAACATTTTCATGGAGGCAGGAAGGGCAAACTGAAACAGTAAAAGATTGGACTAAAGATCGTTTCTTAATTGGAGCTTTAGGGGTATCCGCATTAGCGCTACTCTCATCAATTTATATTCCTGGTTTAAGCACACTATTCAAAACAAGTGCTATACCAATGACTAATTGGCTTCCAATCCTTTTAATCGGAGGTACTTCCGCCTTCCTTGCAAAGTCTATTTTTAAAATTATCCAGCCTCAGGAAAAATTGGTGCATCAGGAACAACTTGCTATTACAGGATGAGTTTGAAAAAAAATTTAATTAACGATAAGGAGGCTTATAATGCTTCAAAATAATCTTCATCGAATCATAGTTGGATCTGTAATAGTAGCGGCTGCTTCAACGCTGCTGCCCGTTGCAAGGGATACCTTAAAACCTCTCGTTGGACAAGTGTCACGTCAAATGCGTTTTTTGATCGTTTCTGCAAAAGAAGGAATTGATGACATGATTGCGGAGGCAAAAGTTGAACGTATGAAAAGACATCTGGATCATCAATTTATTATTGACTACAAAGAAGTGGTTGAAGAAATTGCTGAATAATCCTGAATTGAAGAGAGGAGTGGAGCATATGACCGAAAAAGAGCAGCAAATCCTGCAACAATTGAAACAATCATTACTGCATTTAGATGAGGCGTTAAATTTATCTACTCAAATGCTTAAGGAGGATTCAAATAACAAACATGACTTATCCACAATATGGGAGGAATTTTTGAACACGTTCTTAGGGAGAGTCAAGGATAAGGGGAAAGAGAGTAATATAAATTTGATGAAATTGCTTCCATTCCCTAAACTGCCCCGATTTTTTTAACATAAAGCGGTCACTGAATTGTGCAGATTTTTAATAAAGGCTCTTTTCTTAAACTTTGTTGCTTTTTTACTATGAATAGGAGCAACCTTTGCAAAAACACCCTTAATAAAAAAGAAGCAGGAACCTTTAATAATCTGTACCCTATAGGAAAGACATTTTGAAAAAAAGGTCTTCCTATAGGGTATTTTTGTATAATAAAGAAAATCAAAGAAGCAAGCGGCAGCGGGGGAACCGCAAATCTGCCAGTTCCTGATACGACAGGATCTGTTAACTTAAATGCAAGCAGCGGAAAAGTCGCATTGGCTAAAGTCACTGGTTCGGTATCAGGTTCAACGGATTCAAATGTGGTAGATTTTGTTGGCTACGGTTCTGCAAATGATTCAGAAACGGCTCCAGCAGGTACGATTTCCGCTACAATAAGTGCAGAGCGCAAAGACAATAATGGCGGAACAGCTGAAGGGCAAGGGAATGGCTGGGACACAAACAATAACTCAGCCGACTTGGTTGTAACCAGCGGCTTAGATCCTCAGAATTCATCTTTCACATCAGGTTCCCAGCCGCCAGCGGGTACAGATAATGACAATATGGGATTAAGGAATCCAAGCGGTGTGACTTCTTATCAATAGGAGGTACCAAGATGAATATGGATAATAATGATATTTTAATTAGATTACGGTATGCGCTGGATATTAAAAATACAGATATGGTTGAGATCTTTAAACTTGGGGGCATTGAAACAACAAAAGAAGAAGTGTTGAAAATGCTGATTAAGTCAAAGGACCATTATGATGATGAAGCTGGAAATGATGAAGAATTAGAAGAAGAAAATATTAAAATTGATAATTATACGCTAGAGTCATTTTTAAATGGCTTAATTGTATTTGAAAGAGGAAAACAAGAAGTTAAACCAGGGGAGCCTGAAAGACCGGCCATGACCATAAAGAATAATGGCAGTGTTAATAATGTCTTGCTGAAAAAATTAAAAATAGCACTGTCATTAACAAGCGAAGATATGATTGATGTATTAAATGACGCAGGAGTCGTTATTTCAAAAGGAGAATTAGGTGCGTTATTAAGAAAAGAAGGACATAAGAATTATAAAGCGTGCGGTGACCGGTTCGCCAGGAACTTTTTAAAGGGATTGGCTTTGAGATATAGGTAATAAGGAGCCATCAAAGGAAAGATGCGCTGTAAACTCAGCTGCATCTCTTGTGTTTCCTCATACAATGTAGCATGTAGAATGCTGTGATAAGTTAGTTTACAAGTAAAAATATTTTGCGAGGTAGAGCGAAAATCTATAAAATATGCTCACTCTACCATCGCACTAATTTCAAATATTGAAGCTAGTGTGGATAATGGTCCAACAAATTAATGGCTAAAATAAACTCCAAGAGTGAATGAAATGATAAATAAGAACCGGGATGTGAAGTTCAAAACGCTTTGCACCTCGGTTTTCTTTATTTCATTCGAGTATTAGAGGAAAGCAATGAATCCCCAAAGGGCCATTTTTTTGGGGGAAGGATCAGGAAAGAGTTTATTAAATAGTGCCTGTAACTCTATTTTGGAAAATTCCGGGTGGCAGGCACTATTCTAGATCTATTTGGAAAACAATGAAAATTGTCTATTCTGCATAATGAAGCAGGAATCATCTTTTAAAGTTTCTGCTTAATAGTTTAAGTATGAATTCATACTTCCTCGCCATTCGTCTCAATCACTCTCTTATACCACTCAAAAGAATCCTTCTTATAACGCTTCATTGAACCATTGCCTTCATTATCCCGGTCAACATAAATCAATCCATAGCGTTTCTTCATTTCACCAGTCGTAAAGGAAACAATGTCAATAATGCCCCAAGGTGTATAGCCGATTAAATCGACTCCATCATAATTGACTGCTTTTTCAAGTGCTTCGATGTGAGATTTTAAGTATTCAATTCTTGAACTATCATGAATCGATCCGTCTTCCTCCAACGTATCAATAGCACCAAATCCATTTTCCACAATAAATAATGGAATTTGATACCTGTCATAGAAGCGATTCAATGTATACCGCAAGCCGGTTGGATCAATCGTCCAGCCCCAGTCGCTTGCTTTGATGTAGGGATTTTCTGCGCCGTTTGGCAGTCCGCCGTTTAAAATCGATCCGGTGTCTTCGTTCGAAGCATCGCTTTTCACCGTTGTAGACATATAGTAGCTGAATCCGAGATAGTCGACTTTCCCTCTTCGCAGGATTTCTTCGTCGCCTTTTTCAAAAGGGATGCTATAGCCTTCTCTTTCAAATTCTTTTAGTGCATACGATGGATAATAGCCGCGAACCTGTACGTCAGGGAAGAAGTAGCGCAGCCTCATCATTTCTTCAGCTAGCATAATGTCTTCCGGGTTGCAGGAATAAGGGTAGATCGGCACATGAGAAACCATGGCCCCGATCTGGAATTCCGGGTTAATTTCTTTTCCTTTTGCAACAGCGAGGGCACTCGCTAGCAGCTCGTGGTGGCCTGCCTGATACATGATTTCCTTCGCATTTTCGCCTTCCTTTACAGAAACACCAGAGTTCGTCCATAAGAAAATGGGATTGTGAACGTCCATTTTGTTGTTGATTTCGTTAAAGGTCATCCAGTATTTCACTTTGTCCTTGTACCGTTTAAAGCAGACCTCGGCAAACTTCACGAAGTATTCAGCTACTTTTCTGTTGCGGAAGCCGCCGTATTCTCTTGCCAGATGAAGCGGCATCTCAAAGTGGGATAGGGTAATGACGGGTTCAATGCCATGCTTCAGCAGTTCATCAAGCACATTATCATAAAATTTTAAGCCTTCCTCGTTCGGCTCTTCTTCGTTGCCTTTAGGGAAAATACGGCTCCAGCCAATAGAGGTCCGCAGGCATTTTAAGCCCATTTCGCTGAAGAGGGCAATGTCGCTTTTATACTGGTGGTAGAAGTCGATGGCTTCATGGTTCGGATAAAATTCGTTTTCTTCTACTTTATCGGTAATTTTTCTTGGAACACCATGTGCGCCAGCTGTCATAACGTCGACAACACTTGGCCCTTTGCCGCCTTCATTCCAGCCGCCTTCGAATTGGTGCGCTGCAAGGGCGCCGCCCCATAGAAAATCTTTTGGCAGTTTTGCCATTTGCCTTTCCTCCTTTTAATCGGTTTTTGCGTTTGTTTACTCTTACAGTTTAATTGTACTGGTATAATTTATCAATACATATACAATTATATATATAAGGGATATGTTATAATTTTCATAATGAATGAAACGAAGAATGAGGAATGAAGATGTTAAAGTACCAGCAGATTGCAGCTGAAATTGAAAAATATATTGAAGATCACGCGCTCCAGCAAAGGGATAAACTGCCTGTATTAGAAGCGCTAATGGCCCAGTTTGATGTAAGCAAAAGCACAATAACGAAATCTCTTGATTTACTGGAAAGAAAAGGCGTTGTCTATCAGGTGCGGGGAAGCGGCATTTTTGTGAGAAGGCATAAGCGGAAAGGCTATATCAGCCTGCTTTCCAATCAGGGATTTAAAAAGGACCTCGAGAATTCTGCTGTTACCTCCAAAGTGCTTGAACTCGATGTCAGAAAGCCAACGGAAGAAGCAGCGTACAATTTAAATATCGGGTTAGATACTGATGTGTATTATGTGAAAAGAATTCGGTACATAAACGGTAAGGCGCTTTGTGTGGAAGAATCCTATTTTACGAAATCGATCGTTCCTTATTTAAATCGAGAGATCGCAGAAGAATCGATTTTTACGTATATTAAAGAAGGCTTGGGCTTAAAAATCGGTTTTTCGGATCTCTATCTTAAAGTCGGCAAGCTGACAGAGGAAGAAGCGAAGCATTTAGGTTTGAATAGCGGAGATCCGAAGCTGTACGCAGAGAGCATTTTTCACTTAACAAACGGCGAGCCTTTTGACTATTCCCAGATTGCTTATAATTATGAGGATGCGCAATTTTTCCTTCAGTCGAATCATATTTAACGTAATCAAACGGCCTAATTCGCATTAGGCTGTTTGTTCATAAATCGGTAGGCAATGTCCAGCAGGATAAATCAGATCGGGGTTAAAAACAAGGCAATGCGTGTATCAGGTGCAAAGCCGGGAACGACAAGGACAAACACAAAGAAGGCTAGGACCACCCAGTTTAGGTAGGGTGAAAACGTACGGTGGTGTGAGAGGTCTGAGGTTAGTCATCCCCTCCTACTCGATTCCTTCGGCTATTTAGTTTGTACAATTTCACCTTTTACTTCTCAACAATTTTGTAACATGACAATTTGCTTTTTATTATTTATCGATATTCTTTTACCCTTCCAATGTTTTTTGGCAAATGAATGAAATATCGCTATTAAAATATTCTCCATTTGTGAATACGTACAACGGTTCCAATAGGAACCATAGAAGAAAGTTCTAAAACATCATCATTATTCATCCTAATACATCCATGAGACGTGTTCTTGCCGATTGAGGAAGGATCATTTGTTCCATGTATGCCATAAGTGGGTTTATCTAAGCCCATCCACATCGCTCCATATGCTCCACCGGGGTTGGGATCTTTGTTGATTATTTTAAAGGTTCCTTCTGGAGTCGGAGTCAGCATTTTTCCAACAGCAATGGGATAAACTTTTTGTACGAATAATCCAGTGAGGCCGTCAATAAGATATAATTCATGTCTTTTTGTAGATATTTCAATACGTTTCGCCATAAGACCAACTCCATAAATGCTGTTTATACCATTGTATGATGCTAACTAATGAGTTGAATCTTTTTTCACTAATGAATAGTTAATTGAAAAGACAAAAAGTCGATCCTTTGCACAGGAATCGGCTTTTTTGATGTATGTTTAATAAAATCCCTTTCATTCCCAGGCTTCTTCTTCTCATGCCTAATAAACCAAAAAACAAGAGAGAGTGCATCCTAAAAAGCAATCCTGCTATTATTCCCCGGAACCATAGTGTCGAAGAAGCGCTGGAAGCAGCTGTGCAAGGTGATATTAGTGTGATGGAGCGTCTTCTTAAGTTCTTGCCGATCCTTATGCTCATACACCCGAACAGAAAGAGTATGCTGAGCTGCCTGAACCATCTGCAGCATGTGCTTATCAGACTTATTGCGGTACTTGATAAAGTTAGCGAATTTAAAGAATGGGGGCAGATCCAAATGGCTTTGGATCGGCCTATTTATGTTAATCATTCGCGCAGCTTATTGGATTCTTATAGCTCTATATAAATTTAAAAAATCATCTAACCGCATTTAAAACGCCGCATTGGGTCTGAGCTTTCTGATCGATTTGTATGTTCAAAATTAACATTAATAAGGATTCTATTTTATTACTTAACAAAGAACAATCGCTTTTTTTGTTCTAAAAGTTATATTTAAATGAAATTTCAGAAAAAATGTTCATTTATCTTGACAATAATGAAAAAAAATAACATAATTACTCACGTAAGATGATAAAAATGAACAAATTACATTAAAGGATTGATTTAAATTTCACCGAACGAGCGCCGTAAATGGATTGAGGCACAAATCATAACTACTGGAAAGGTAGATATTGAAGACTTATCTGAAACGCTGAATGTGTCGAGTATGACCATTCGACGAGACCTGGTTGAACTTGAAAAGGAAGGAAAAGCCATCCGAACCCACGGTGGTGCAGTTTCTCCAACCTTTCTCATGCAGGAAGCACCCTACGCATCAAAAGAAGGCCGAAATATGGAGCAGAAGCAGGCCATAGCTCAAATGGCGATGACGGTGATTCCTGAGAACGCCACGATTATACTGGATTCCGGCACGACCACATTGGAAGTCGCCAAGTTGCTGAAGGATCGGAAAGACATTACAGTTATTACGAATGACATTAAAATAGCTGCCGAATTGCTGGAAAGTAAATTGAAGGTTATTGTAACTGGCGGCGAATTGCAGAACCATGTAGGTGCTCTGTATGGGGCCCTTACGCAGGAAGTGCTTAAAAATATCCATGTTGATATTTTTTTTCTCGGCACGAATGCCATACACCTTGAATCAGGCGTGACTTCTCCTACCTTTGAGAAATCAGTGATCAAAAAACTCATGATGGAAGCCTCTGAAGCAACCTGGTTACTTGCAGATTCTCAGAAATTCGATAAAAAGGCATTTTCGTCTGTTTGCCAGATTTCCAGTTTAAAAGGTTTAATCACAGATGAAGGTTTGGATAACTCAACCAGAAAAAAATATGAAGAACAGACAATGGTTTTAATTGGAGGCGCAGAGAAGCATGAGGATAGGCATTATCGCGGATGATTTAACTGGTGCGAATGCAACAGGCGTTGGCTTGGCAAAACAAGGTTTTTCAACTGCCACCATCGTACAAAATACATCGTTCCACTTATCTGAAAAATACAATGCGATCTGTATTGATACGGATAGCCGCTATGCACGAAAAGATATTGCAGAAAATCGAGTAAAAGAAGCGCTCCACCATTTAAAACAATGGGGAGCGGATGTGTTCTGCAAGAGGATTGACAGCACCATTAGGGGAAATATAGGTTTTGAACTTGATACAGTTTTAAATGGCCTTGGGGAAGATTCGATTGGAATCGTCGTACCGTCCTTCCCCGCATCAGGAAGAGTCACGGTTGGCGGGTATCTGCTTGTGGAAGGCATCGCTGTACAGGAAACGGATGCAGCACGCGATCCAATCACTCCGATTGAAAAGTCCTTTGTGCCGGCACTTATTGAGAAGCAGAGCCAATATCCTGTTGCGTCTATTAGCCTGGATATCGTCTTGTCAGGTAAAGAGGCCATTCTAAGAAGTGTTAAAAACAAAATTGCTGAAGGAAGTCGAATCATCGTCATCGATGCTGTAAATGATGAACACATTGAAGTGATTGCCAATGCGATGGTGCAAATTCAGGATCGCGTTATTGTTCCTGTTGATCCCGGCCCTTTAACAGCCAATTATGCGAAAGCGTGTATCCAAAAACTATCAAATGACCAGCGAATTATCGCTGCGGTTGGCAGCGCTACATCTTTAACAGGGCAGCAGCTCGATTATTTAATTGCAAAGACAAATTCGAACCCAGTGTATGTTGATCCTTACAAGCTCGCCAGCTACAGTGACTCTTGGCAGAATGAGGTCGACCGCGCAGTGGCAATGGGTCTTGATTTTATAAAAAAGGAAAAGATTTTGATTATTACGACTTATCTTCCGGACCATACCAGGTTGGATTTGAAGGCTCTATCAGAAAACGAGAATGTTATGGAAGATGCTCTAGCAAAGCGGATTACAGATGGTTTGGCAGCAATCACCAGAAAAATTATTCAACGGACTGGGTTTGTCGTCTCAGGCTGCTTTACAAGCGGCGGAGATGTAACCGCTTCCTTCTGCGCTGTAAGTTATGCAGCTGGAATCCAGCTTGAGGATGAGGTGTTCCCATTAGCTGCATACGGGCGTTTTATCGGCGGACACCTCCCCAATTTGCCCGTTGTGACCAAGGGGGGAATGATTGGGGATATAAAAGCGATTTATAGATGTGTGCGATTTTTACAAATGAAAAATACCAATCTTAAAAGGAGTGTTTTAGATGTCAGTGCAAACTAAAAATATTATCGTTATCCCTATGGGGGATCCAGCAGGTATCGGCCCGGAAATTACCGTAAAAGCATTGGATAAGGCGGAAATTTATGATGTTTGTTCGCCCCTTGTTATTGGACATTCAGAAGTATTGAGAAGGGCAATGGAAGTGACCAATACGTCATTGGAAATTCATGAAATTTCCGATCCTTCTGAGGGGAAATATGTTCATGGGAAGATTGATGTGATTTCCTTGGATAATTTAAACGTGGAAGAGCTGGAACTGGGGACAGTCCAAGCACAATGCGGAAAAGCAGCCTATGAATATATCGAAAAAGCCATCTCGCTGGCACTTGACGGTAAAGCAGCAGCTCTGGCAACGACTCCAATCAATAAAGAGTCCCTTAAGGCAGCAAAGGTTCCATTTATCGGGCATACAGAAATCCTTGAAGAGCTTACGAAATCGCATGATCCGCTTACGATGTTTGAAGTTAGGAATATGCGGATTTTCTTCTTAACAAGGCACTTATCATTGAAAGATGCAATCGCCGCGATGACAAAGGAGAGAGTATGCGATTATTTGATCCGCTGCGATGAAGCCCTCCAGCAGCTTGGTGTTAAAAACAGAAAGAT
Source organism: Chryseobacillus diguaensis (assembly GCF_049220665.1). Lineage (NCBI taxonomy): Bacteria > Bacillati > Bacillota > Bacilli > Caryophanales > Bacillaceae > Chryseobacillus > Chryseobacillus diguaensis. The sequence goes on along the minus strand of NZ_JBMKNV010000011.1, from coordinate 67,777 downwards.
TGCAGTTGCTGGGTTAAACCCGCATAGCGGAGAAGGAGGCTTGTTTGGCCGAGAGGAATTGGATGAAATCGGACCGGGAATCGAAATGGCGGTTGCAAAGGGAATTGATGCCCTTGGCCCGGTTCCAGCTGACTCTGTTTTCCATCATGCACTGAACGGCAGATATGCTGCTGTGCTATCTCTCTACCATGACCAGGGCCATATTGCTGCAAAGATGACGGATTTTGAAAGAACGATTTCTGTAACGAATGGCCTGCCGTTTTTACGGACCTCGGTTGATCATGGCACTGCCTTTGATATCGCCGGTAAAGGAATTGCAAGCAGTCTCAGCATGGAAGAATGCATCAAGCTTGCAGCTAAGTATTCCGAGCATTTTTTAACAACTCAAGCCACTAAGTGAATAGGTTCAATCAGGGGTGTGGAATCTGCATCCCTGATTGTAGATTTAAATTTTTGGCAAATGAGTATTCGGTTTAATTGAAAGCGATTTCAGTATATGGGGGATTATTGTAATCGGCAATACCGTTATTATTATTTTTATTTTACTTTTATCATTTAAAACGGAGGGATACTGATGGGAAGCTCTAAATGGCTGAAAATTATTCCGGTAGCATTTATTATGTATATGCTTGCGTATGTTGACCGAATTAATGTTGGAATCTTAATGCCTTATATTCAAAAAGATTTAAATATTAATGCCTCAGCGGCAGGAGATATAGCAGGGATCTTCTTTGTTGGATATATGATTTTTCAGATTCCTGGGGGAATCCTTGCGGCGAAGTGGTCTGCCCGGAAAACCATTTTTATCCTCATGATTCTTTGGGGATTATCTGCAACAGCAGCAGGTTTTGTTCAAACAGAAGGTCAATTGAAAGTTGCAAGGTTTGCACTGGGTGTTGCTGAAGGTGGGGTGTGGCCGGCTGTTCTTGTATTGTTGGCCAATTGGTTCACAATTAAAGAACGCGCACGTGCAAATGCTTTTTGGATGGCCTGTCTTCCTGTATCAGCCATGCTTATGGCTCCTTTATCAGGCTTTTTTCTTAACTACTTTGGCTGGAAAGAAGTGTTGATCATTCAGGGTATCCCTCCTCTTATCTGGGCGTTTGTCTGGTACGCAGTTGTCAAAGACAAGCCTTCGGATGCTAAATGGCTGCCACAGCAAGAACGTGAAGAATTATTAAAAGAGTTGGCTTCTGAACAAGGCAAGGGTATTAAATCCGAAGGGTATATGGCGGCGTTCAAGAACAAGACTGTTTGGGGACTTGTTGTCATGTATTTCCTATGGATGACTGGATTCTATGGCTATACGCTTTGGGTTCCAAGTGTAGTTGGAACGTTCTCTAAAGATCCTCTTACTATTGGCTGGCTGACGGCAATTCCATTTACATGTGCATTAGTGGGAATGACACTTAACTCATATTGGTCAGACAAGCGTTTGAACCGCACTCAGCACGTTGCTATTCCGCTTTTGATCGGTGCTGCCAGTATGATTGCCGGTCAATTTGTATCATCACCGACACTGCAAATGGTCTTGCTGTCCATTACGGCTATCGGGGTTTATGCACCATACGGTCCGCTTTGGGCCATTCCTACAGCCATTATCCCTGCCGGAGTCGTTGGAGCCGCACTTGGCTTGCAGAATGCCATTGGAAACCTGGGCGGCTATAATGGGCCGAAATTTTTCGGTATGCTAAAAGATTCTACAGGAAACTACCATGCAGGGTTTTACTTCCTTGCCACTGCGCTTGTATTAGCAGCGATCATGACCCTTATTTTAGGTAAATCCATTTCAAAATCCACCAACAAAAACACAGATGTAGATAAAGCTTCTTAAAAACGGCTCAGTAGAGATCAACCTGTTGAACGTAGGTTGATCTTTTTAATGTGTCAGCGATAATGGTTTTAGACACCAGAAACCATTTATGTATATTTTTCCGTTTATAATTAAAGATTTTACTAAGGCAAAGGGTGAAGAATGATGCAAAAGGACATGGTTATTGTATTAGCACCAGATTCATTTAAAGAAAGCATGACAGCAAAAGAAGCATGTGAGGCAATGGAAAGGGGGATAAAAAAAGTTAATCCTCAAATTACATGTCTTAAAATTCCAATGGCAGATGGCGGAGAAGGTACTATGCAATCGTTGGTTGACGCAACTGCAGGTGTGATACATAAAATAAAGGTTATAGGTCCACTAGGCAATAAAGTAGAAGCTCATTATGGCATCTTAGGAGACGGTGAAACTGGAATAATAGAAATGGCTAGTGCAAGTGGAATTCATTTAGTGCCAAAAGCAGTGAGGAATCCACTTATTACGACCACTTATGGTACTGGTCAATTAATAAAAGCCTGTTTGGATCATGGAGTAAAAAAATTATTGATCGGAATTGGCGGAAGTGCTACTAATGATGGCGGAGCTGGAATGGTTCAGGCATTAGGCGGCAAACTTCTTGATAAAAATGGAGAAGAATTGGGATTTGGTGGAGGGGAGTTGGATCGGCTAGCTAGCATCGATTTAACGTATTTTGATCCACGTATAAAAGATATTTCAGTAGAGGTAGCCTGTGATGTAAATAATCCGCTTTGTGGTGAGCGGGGTGCATCCAGCGTATTTGGACCACAAAAGGGAGCCACCCCAGAAGTTATAGAAATACTGGATAACAACCTAAGAAACTATGTTAATGTAATAAAAGCAGAAATGAATATAGATATCGGGGAGGTACCCGGGGCTGGTGCTGCTGGTGGATTAGGTGCTGGACTAATGGTTTTCTTAGATGGGAACTTAAAAAAAGGTATTGATATCGTAATTGAATATTCTGGGTTAGAAGAGAAAGTCAAACGTGCAGATATGGTCTGGACAGGTGAAGGCAGTATTGATTATCAAACCCAATTCGGAAAAACTCCATACGGAGTTGCTGCTATTGCTAAAAAATATGCTAAGCCAGTTGTTGCATTTGCGGGGAGAGTAGGTGAAGATATAGATGCCTTGTATGAAAAGATTGATTCTATCGTTTGTATAGTACAGGGTGTAGTTTCCTTAGAGGAAGCCTTGGCAAATGGTAAACAAAACCTTGAAATAGCATCTGAAAATGCGATTAGATTAATGAATCTTGGATCGTAGAAGGCATCTGCAGAATAAGTATAACGGGTAAAAAGGCTTGCTCCTTATCGAGACAGCCTTTTATCAGAAATTTTTAACTCCAAGCCACCCGAAGCGGCCTTCTTTCAGATTTCTGTAGTCAAATGGTATTGACCCTTCTTCATCTTTAAAATAGATTTTTCCAATAAATAGCAAATTAATCTGTTCAATAGCAGTATTCTATATTTTAGAAGATGAACAAAAAGGAATTAAAACAATTTCCGGGTGGTATACACCAAATGAATAAGACAAACCCATTTTGCATCTATAGAAATTTAAAAATCAACTTCAGCTTAATGAACTATTGATATCGAATCTTTCTTAAGAACATGAAACCTTCAAACATCATCTGGCTCATCATCCAAAGACAATGCGACTTCTAGATTTTTGGGTTGACCCTATGAACTGCATCCATAGAGCCATTAGGCAATCCAAATATCCACATCGGATGACTCTCAAGGAACAGAACTTTCTTCATAGAAGAAAACATTTTCGCTTCTAAAATCATTGCTAAGTATTACCTGAAAAGTTTATCTTCCGATATTCGATACCTTGGGGATGTTTTTCAATAAAATATAATGGTTAAACTTGGATTTTTCGTCATCCATATTAAGACCGCAACAATTTAAGGTGTTATAGAGTGCTGGAGTCGTTCATTTTTTAAAAAAGTTTGAGATTTCCTTGCCAAGTACCCTGTATCCTGCAGAAGTTAAGTGGATCCCATCATCACTAACGAGATCCTGAAGGCTGCCGGCTTGTTTTAATGCTGTCCTGACATCTATTTTCTCTACATTCAATTCATCAGCAAGTTTCGTTAAGCTGTCATTATATAGACCATGCCAATGTTCAATGCCGCCCGCCAAACATATCCAATGACTAATGGAGCTGCTGTATTGATTGGATAAAAATTTGTAGTATCGCACAGGATCCAGTGTAGGAAGTGTTGTTACAACAGGGGTAATACCTGATTCCCTCATACTTCCTATCATTGTCTTTACATTTTCAATGTAACGCTCGATCGGAACCATTGCCTCGTGTTCTAAATCAGGATTTTCAACAATTTCATTCCATTTGAAATTACAATCATTGCCACCAATTAAGATGATGACATAATCTGGATTTTCCTCAATAACATCCTTCTCTAGTCTTTTCAAAAGAAAATCAGAATTATCATTGAATACACCTTTATTAATCACGGTAATAGTTGATTTTTTATTCGAAAGAAATTCCTCCAGATAATAGGGGTAATTCTTTTTAATAATTCTTAATCTGCCTTTAACCAGTGATACTCCTCTGGTCAAACTGTCCCCAAAACAAATAATTTTCATCTCAGCTTACCCCCATGTTCAGTAGATTTTGTTATCACATAAGCCGAAAGATCAACACTTTACTGTATTCCTGGCGATAGAAGAGAGTATAGGTAGAAGCGATAAAAAATAGAAAAAAAAGGCGAGGAAGTTCTCGTTTCTATTTTCTAGCCAATATGCAGGCGGTAATAGATAAATGAAAACGATTAGAAATAGCTCCTAATAAGAAAGGCTCTTTTCTTAAAATTTGTTGCTCCTATCTCTAAATTTCTTTTAAACGACCCTTGATTTGGCAAAAAACTTTAAGAAAAGATGCCCCGAAGTAAGTCAAAATGCGTGATTAGAACTTTTACGAATAGCAACAATCTCTGCGAAAACAGCCATGAAAAAAAACAGCGCGAAAAAAACGTTCGAATCAATACGAACGTTTTCTTAATGAGGACCTTTCCTGCTGTCCAAATAAAAAAACTTACATACAATAACGCGAGCAGTTCCAATATTCTATCTATTCCATTAATGAATCACAGCACATTAATACCAAATAAAAACGTTGAAGCTGAAATATTTGAAAGGAGTCATTAAATGAATTCAAAAGCCCTTATTACGGCGATCGGCACTTATGTACCGGCTAATCGGCTTACAAACGATGATCTGGAAAAGATGATGGAAACAAGTGACGAATGGATTGTCCAAAGAACCGGGATGAGAGAAAGAAGAATATCGCATAATGACGAGTTCACCTCTGATTTATGCATCAAAGCAGTTGAAAATCTTATTAAAACGTATGAAAAAAACGTGGATGATGTGGATTTGATTATTGTGGCTACATCAACTTCGGATTATAGCTTTCCCAGTACAGCAAGCAGGGTACAGGAAGCTTTTCAGATAAAGAACACAGGGGCTTTTGACCTGAATGCCGCTTGTGCAGGCTTTGCCTATGCATTAACGGTTGCAAATGGGTTGGTTTCCTCAGGGGTTCACAAAAAAATCCTGGTGATCGGCGCAGAGACAATGTCCAAAGTTATCAATTATACGGATCGCACCACTTCCATTCTTTTTGGTGATGGAGCTGGAGCTGTTTTGGTTGAACGGAATGAAAAAGCACCTGGCTTTTATACGTCAATAATGGGGACGGACGGCAGCGGGGCACAGCATCTTTACCTGCCGGGGCTCTCCAATCAGCTGGACGCTGAAGAAATGAAAGGGAATAAGTTCATTGTCCAAAATGGACGGGAGGTTTACAAATGGGCTACCCGAACGGTATCAGAAGGGATTGAACAATTATTGGCCCAAGCGGGGATGGGAACAAATGATATTGACTGGTTTGTTCCGCACAGCGCAAACCTGAGAATCATTGAGTCCATTTGTGCAAGATCTGGAATCAGCATCAAAAAAACCCTGTACAGTGTAGAATACATGGGAAATACCTCGTCTGCGTCCATTCCTTTGGCATTGGATATTGGCATAAAGGAAAGGAAAGTAAAACAGGGAGATACCATTTTGATATATGGGTTTGGAGGAGGACTGACTCACGCTGGAATCATACTAAACTGGGGAGTTCCAAATCTATCAGAAACACATGAATAAGAGATAAGGGTGGATCTAGTAGCCAATAGGTCCACCTTAGTGTTGGATTCAGATTAAAAAAATGAGAATTCTCAACTTTCCATTGCCTTTATTTCTCTTATCAATCCATTTTCAAAACAGCACGGAACCGTGCCTTTCCGGTAATCATTCGCTCATAAGCCTCACCAGCCTGATCGAGGCTGAATGTTTCAATATTCGGGCGCACGCCTGTTAATGCCGTAAAGTTCAGTGTATCTTCAGAATCCTTCGCCGTTCCGCTGTACCAGCCTGTTACAGATCGTCCATATAGAAGGAGCTGCAGCGGTGATACTTCAATCGGATCCCCAGAAGCGGCTGGAATTAAAAGCTTGCCGTTTGGCGGCACGCCATCTACCAGTTCAGAGATCGCTTTGCTGTTTGGAGCGGTGGCGAGAATGATCTTTGCTTTGCCCAGTTTGTTGAGTTCTTCAGCGGCATTTGTATTTTCAGTATCAATATAGATGTGTGCTCCAAGCTCCTGTGCCAGCTGTTCTTTGTCTTTTCCGCGGGAGAGCGCAACCGTTTTGAAGCCTAGTTTATTGGCATATTGAACAGCAAGATGTCCGAGCCCGCCTAAGCCTAGAATGGCCACTACATCTCTGCCTCTTGCCCCGTTGTTGCGAAGAGCGTTAATCGTTGTGATCCCAGCGCAGAGGAGCGGGCCTGCTTCTGCAGCTTCCAGCTCATCTGGAATTTTGGCTAATGCTCCTGCGGGGCTACCATATATTCTGCATAGCCTCCATCGTAGGAAATGCCGCAAGTCAACCGGTTAACGCAGTTGCTGAAGTCCCCTTCATGTCAAGAATCACACGTGAAGCATGTCCTCCATGCCAGCCGACACCTACTCGCTGGCCTTCCTTCCAGGCTGTGACGCCCTCTCCTGCTTTATCAATATCTCCTGCAATCTCATGACCAGGGATGCGTGGGTATTCAAGTCCAGGAAATAATCCTTCCTTGACCATTTCATCACTGTGGCAGACGCCGCAGGCTTCTACTTTCACCCTTACTTGTCCGCGTGCCGGTTCTGGAATGTCTCGTTCTACAATTTCAAATTCCCCGCCTGGAGCAGAGATTTGAGCTGCTTTCATTTTCCCCATTTTTACACATCCTTTTCGACTAAGATTTTTACCTTACTGACTTTACCCTGATTGCTGTTCTTCTATTCAATTAAGAACAGACTAGCCGAAAGCTAATAAAAGGATGCTATAGTAGTTATTGTAACTTTTTTGTAACTACATATTTCGAAATGCTTTATATAATAAACTTGAGATCTCATCAAAGAAGCTTTACTGGAAAGACAGGAGTGTACAGTGTGAAGGGTAAACAGATTGCAGCCGTATGCTGTTCCATGGGAATTTTTCTTTCAGGATGCAGCGCCGTGAAATCCCCGCGCGATTTAATTGGATCGCCCCGGCTGGAAAATGTACAGCAAGAAGAAATCAATTATCTTTTGGATCAGAGGATTCTCTCCAATGCTGAACTGCTTGCTCCGAGGTACGGACTGATGAACAGGTCAATCTTTATAGAAGATGTAAACGGAGATGGCACGAAAGAAGGGTTTGTCTTTTATAGGGCTGGACAGAAAGGGTATGTTCTGCTGCTTGTATTAAAAGAGGATCCTGAAGGCTGGAAAGAAGTTTCCACACTGGATCTTGGGGACCGTACTCTTGATTACTTTGAACTCGCTGATTTAAATGGAGATGGAAAAAAAGAAGTGGCAGTTGGTTTAGAAACCCCTGATTATGCTAAGGAAAAAGAGCTGCTAATCTATCAGTATGTTTCATCTGGGTTAAAGGAACGTGTTGCTCAAAGGTACGAGGGGATGGATATCGCTGATTATGATGGTGATCAAAAACCTGATGTGCTATTGGTAACTGGGAAAAGAAGAGAGGGTTTTGAGGCAAACTTGTTTTCATTTGAAAAAAATCAGCTAAAGTCTCGTTCTTCAATAGAGCTGAACGGCTATGCCTTTCATCAAAAGATGGAGGGCGGGGAATTGAATGATGGTCACCGGGCATTTTTCGCAGACAGTAAAATCGGCATTACCTCTATGCTTACTGAAATCATTGCTTATCATAAAGGCAGGCTTGTTCTCGCAGGAAAAGAACAAAATAATTTTTCCCTTATCCCTTCTAGGGATATCAATCATGATGGTATAACCGAGGCGTGCAGGGTATACGTTCCTAAAGGATGGGAAGAGGCTGATTTGTCAGCTGTCCCCTATATCGAATCCTATCAATCTTTTTCAAGTAATGGAAAAACCAAAAAAGTAGAAGAACGATATAAAGACAAGGCCGGCCGCTTTTATATCATCATCCCGCCTGAATGGTACGGGAGAATAACGGTGGAAAAGATCAGCAGTGGCATTCAGCTCCGGTCTGCTTCTAACAGAGAACTGCTCTTTGAAATCAAATGGGCTAGCAAAAAATCACTGGATTCAGCTAAAAACGTAATAAAAGAAACAAAGGATACGATTTTTTATACGGAACAAAACATCAAGCCCAAAATTCCTGTTGGGAATTTTCGCTTAATGGAAAGTGAGTTTTGAAGAAGTGAAAAAAATACTAGTCGTTGAAGATGAATTATCAATCAGGAGTTTTGTCTGCTTAAATTTGAAAAAGAAGGGCTATGAAGTCCGTGAAGCAGAAACAGGAGAGATGGCATTAAACTTATTCCAGCTTGAAACATTTGATCTGGTCTTACTGGACCTGATGCTGCCTGAAATGGACGGTTTCGAGGTTTGCAAGGAAATCAGAAAGACAGATCAGAAGGTAGGCATTATTATGCTGACCGCAAAAACGCAGGAAAAAGATAAAATAGATGGCCTCGTAATGGGGGCAGATGATTATCTCTTTAAACCGTTTAGCCTTAAAGAGCTTGAAGCAAGGGTGTATTCCCTGCTGAGGAGGATGGACGCAAGCAGCACCGCGCTAAAGGCTGATAAAAGCCTGTCCTCTGGGCCTTTCTTGCTTGATTTACTCAATAAAAAGCTTTTTAAGACAGGAAGCGAAATTAAATTAACGCCCACAGAATATTCCTTGATTTACTTCTTGATGCGTCATGAAAATCAAGTGTACTCAAGAGATGAGCTATTAGATGAAATTTGGGGAGTCAGCTATGCAGGGGACTTTAAAGTAGTCGATGTGAATATCAGGAGGATCCGGCAAAAAATAGAGGAAAATCCTTCTTCACCGGAATATATATGCACCGACTGGGGACGCGGATATGTGTGGATGGGGTCTGTAAATGAAACGTAAGGTCATCCTCTATTTTATGGTGATTATTGTCCTGATGCTGAGCCTTGTCATGACCGTTTTTTGGGCGGCATTGACCCGCTATTATGAACAGGGGATCGCAAACACCTTTCGAAATCGCGCTGAAGCCGTATGGCCGATTTTGCAGGATGGAGAAAAATACTATTATGACAGCCTTGAAGACTACAGCAGCTTGATTATCAAAAACTATCGATTTGATGGGGCTGAGCTGCAGCTGCTGAATAATAAGGGGGAGCTTATTCGGTCATCTACTGGATTTTATAAAAAGAAGACGTACGTGATCGATCCTTCTCTTTTTAAATACAAAACGGTGTCTCAAAAGGAGAAATCGGAACGGACAAATGAAACAGTGCTCGCTGTATACACCCCGCTTTTGAGGGACGGGCAAGTGGCAGGGGTTCTGCGGTATACCTCCTCATTATCAGGAGTACAGAGCACAATCAACAGGCTGCTTCAATTTGGTTTTCTCATTTGTTTAGGCGTGGCAGCCATTGTTTTTATTGTCAGTCTCCGCCTTGCCCATTCGATTGTAAAACCTTTTAATGAAATCACCGGACATACCCGTGAGCTGGCCAAGGGACGCTTCGATAAAAGGATCAAAGAAACGTATTCTCATGAGCTCGGTGAAATGTCACAAACACTGAATTATATGGCGGAGGAAATTGTGAGAAAGGACCAGCTGAAAACAGATTTTATTTCTTCCATTTCTCATGAGCTCAGAACCCCTTTGACAGGAATAAAAGGGTGGGCAGAAATGTTGGATTCTCCGGAAGGATTAACGGAGGATGAAGCAAAATTCGGCTTGAGAATGATTAATAGCGAGTCTGACCGTCTAGCCAAATTGGTGGAAAATTTACTGGACTTCTCCAGATATGAATCGGGCAGGATCACCCTCCTTCATTCTGAACTGAGATTGGACGTTTTAATAGAAGAAACAACGATGCAGCTGCAGAAAAAAGCTTTAGCAAAAAGCATCAAAATAGAGCTGAATTGTTTTCCGCTTACCATCCATGCGGACGGGGATAAAATCAAGCAGGTTCTACTTAATTTATTGGATAATGCCATTAAATTTTCAGAAAAAGACAGCCGTATTCAGATCAGCCAAAATGTAAAGGGAAATATGGCGGGATTTAAAGTAAAGGACAGCGGTATCGGAATTGAACAGGATAAATTGGAGCACATCATGGATTCATTTTATAAAACTGATGCTGCATCATCAGGGGCAGGTCTCGGTTTAGCGATAACGCGGCAGATTGTCCATAAACACGGCGGAACGATACACGTGGAAAGCGAGCATTTAAAAGGAACCAGTATAGACGTGCAGCTGCCGATCGCGAAGCAAAAGAAGCAGCTTGAATAGAAAATCAAAAATAAAAGGGTGAAAAAAATGAAAAAAATGATTGGAATCTTTATAGGAATGATGCTGATGGCAGGATGCGGAGCAGTCCAAACAGACAAATCAGCAGAAAAAACGCCGGCCGCCTCAGAAAACACAAAAACAGAAGATCAAGCTCAAGAAACAAATGACTCGGCAGCAGCGGAGGATCAAAAGTCTTCAAATGAGCTTGAGAGTAACAATACTTCGGAAAATACGGCAGATACACAAAGGCAGGACACAGAAGCGAATAAAGAAACAGCTAAACAGGATACCTCTGATTCACCGGTAAAATCCGAAGGAACGGCTAAAGAAAAAACAACTGATGCGTCGTCAAAATCCAAAGAGACAGCAAAAAAGGAAATGCCTGCAGCAGCTCCTAAACCGGTACCAGCTCAAAACAAAGAGACTAAAGAAACCACTCAAAAAAGCAAAAAAGAAGAATATATCAAAAAACTTAATGCTATTGAAAAAGTCTTAGCCAGCTTAGATATGGGAGGAACCACGCTTGAAATGGAAAAGGCAAATTCAGAAATCTTTTCTAGGTGGGATAATGCCCTGAATGAGATATACGGAGTGCTGAAACAACAGCTTTCGGCAGATGACATGACCAAGCTGAGAGAAGATCAGCGAAAATGGCTTCAATACAGAGATGAAACAGCGAAGAAAAATGCGTCAAAATATGAAGGCGGCACAATGGGACCACTTGAATATGTAGCAACACAAGCAAAAGTTACAAAAGAGAGAGACTATGATTTAGTGGAAGGGTATATGAAGTAAGGGATTTCTAGAGTTTTAAAACGACTTTGTTAAAGATATTGTTGCTGATTTAAAGGGTGGACCTATAAGTCATTAGGCCACCCTTTTATTGAGAAGGTGGTACCAGGATGGAAAAACTGTTCATTTTTCCATCCTGCTTTTATTTTAGGGATATTGGACAGTCAATTTTTGCGTCTAGAGTGAATGCCTGATTTAGGCTCATTTTACATTAGGCACCCTGTAAATAACTTCTTGAAAAAGACAACAAGAAGCTAAAAGGGTGCCATGTTTTCTTTTCCTTTGGCTGTTTTCGCAAGGTTCACTTCTTAAACTTTGTTGCTCATGACCCTATATTGCGTTCAACAAACCATCGATAAGGCAAGATTCTTTAAGAAAGGCTCTTTTCTTAAACTTAGTTGCTCATGACTCTATATATAGTCCTCGAAACTATTGGGATGGCAAAAACTTTAAGAAAAGATCCCCTATGCTAGTCTAAATGCGTGATAAAGGCATGTACGAAAAACAACAATCTCTGCGAAAACAGCCATTCGCAAAAATGGCTGAAATAGGCTGGCTCTTTATTGAGACAGCCATTTATCGTAATTTAACTCCTAAAAGGGCCAACCCAATGGTTCGGCCCCTTTTACATATATGAGATTTTACCAAGTTGCATTTCATTATGTGAATTCATAAGAGCTGAATTTTCTTCCTTCAAGTTACTTTTCTTTAATTTTTAACATTACCCCAACTTCAATAACGCTTGAATCTAAATGATTAAGCTGCATAATTTGTTTAAAATCAACACCATATTTTTGAGAGATATGAAATAAGGTATCCCCCTTTTTTACATCGTATAATTCGTATTTTTGTTTTAGAAGTTCAGGATAATGGATGATCTCTCCTTCTTCAATTGATTTATTGTTATTGCCTAAAATCCCGAGGTCAATCAATACTTCAAGAAAAGGATCAATAGATGGAAGGTTATTGCCTAAAATCCCGTGGTTATTCAATACTTCAATTATTTTTTCAGCGCGGTGCTGATAGGTGTCATTTTTTAATGTTTGTTTTGCCTGAGTTCTAATTTGTTCTCTTTCATTTTCATTTTTTAAATAGTATTTAATTAGTTCTGCCGTTTCTTCAGGAGATGATGAAACGGCCAGATCATGATTATGTTTAAATTTGCTTTTAACGGCAGGAGTATCAGAGGTAATCAAAAAACCCTCCGAACCAAGAATTTCGTAAGTGCGCTGTGTTAATTGATCTGTACAGTTTTGGATACCGAGAACGATTCTTGCAGAACTATAAACCTTGTGGGCTTCTCTATAATCCAAATATCCGTGCATCCAATCACGGGGGATCTCTTTCCCTAATAGTTCCCCCATAGAATCCCAATCCTTTCCCCAAAAGTCTACCCGGATATTATTTTTAAGAAGAGGAGATATTAGCGTTTGTAAAGATGAAAGTCGAAATGAATCGGGGTTATTTAAAAGAAATTGGGGATACCCATTGGCTACAACTGCTATATCACACCGGTATTTTTCTAATGGTTGTACACGATGATGAATACTTTTATAATAGGCAAAATCTAAATGAGCTGATTTGAAACCTTCATCTTCATATACCTTGCACATAGACGGAGTAACCGTGAATACGAAGTCTGGTTTCATTGTTTTTACTAATGGAATAGAAAATTCCTTAGTGTGCAATGGATCTTCCGTTGCCCAATAAACGAGAGGTATTTTTCTCTGTTTTACAGCATCATGAATCCATGCTTGCTTTTCCTCTGTATGTTCAGGTGTCCATCCCATAGATATGATAAGTTCTGGTTTGAATTCATCTATCATTTTGGAGATATTATTCTTAGTTAGTGATCCTGAGATCATGACACTATGACCAGCATCCATAAAGCCATTTGGTAATCCAAATATCCACATGGGATGACTCTCAAGGAACAGAACCCTCATGATGATTCACTCGCAATCATAAATATTAATTTTATATTCTACGAGTGATTGGAAATTTTGGCACGGCGTAAATCTATTGGTAATAGTGAGTTTATTTAAGGCAAGTTTATTTTAAAAATTGATACCTTACATTGGGCTCTTTTTTAATGGCACATGCAAAATATTCCAACAATATCAATTCACTTTTACGCTATTGACGGTAATGTGAGACATTTTAAACGTTTTTCTGGTCAAGGAATTTTGTTTACCTCTCCGCATAATATAAATGAAACAGGCTATGTTCGTGTCAACAACTGGCAAGAGGCAAGAAATTATTTTCTCTAACAAACGTAAACGGGTGCGTTCCTGCAAAAAGTGGAGACGCATTTTTCTTTTTGTTTTAGGAGCTGACTTTCCTTGGAAGGAGTATAATTAATAATTAGAAGCAGACGCTAAAAAATGTATTCTTATAGCGAAAATATAGATGAGTTCAAAAGGAAGGAGATCCAATGGCACAAGAAACAGTGAAAACAGGATGGAACTTTGATAACAGTTACACGACTCTTCCAGAGGTGTTTTATACACCAATGGAGCTAAACTCAGTCGATTCACCAGAACTTGTTATCTTCAATTCAAAGCTCGCAGATTTTCTAGGGTTGAACGCTGGAATGCTGAATAGTGAAGAAGGAACAAAAGTGTTTTCTGGCAATTCAATTCCTGAAGGAGCATTCCCTCTGGCACAGGCTTATGCAGGGCACCAATTCGGGAATTTTACAATGCTTGGGGACGGCCGCGCTATGCTGCTTGGCGAACAGATCACTCCTTCAGGTGAACGGTTCGATATACAGCTTAAAGGTTCAGGAAGGACTCAATATTCCCGTGGTGGTGATGGCCGGGCCGCGCTTGGGCCTATGCTTCGGGAATATATTATCAGTGAAGGCATGCATGGACTTGGTATCCCTACCACCCGTAGTCTCGCCGTCACAGCGACTGGTGAATCCATCAGGCGGGAAACGGCTCTGCCAGGTGCGATTTTGACGCGAATTGCAGCAAGTCATCTGCGCGTCGGCACTTTTGAATTTGCTGCAAGATTGGGCGGCTCAGAAGAACTTAAGGCTCTTGCTGACTATGCAATCAAGCGTCATTATCCAGAGATTGAAGCGGATGAAAATAAATATCTCTCGCTGCTGAAAGAAGTCATAAAACGCCAAGCTTTATTAATAGCGAAATGGCAGCTCATAGGGTTTATTCATGGGGTTATGAATACAGATAATATGACAATCAGCGGGGAAACAATTGATTATGGCCCTTGCGCCTTTATGGATGTGTATGACCCTGAAACAGTTTTCAGCTCCATCGACGTTCAAGGCCGATATGCATACGGCAATCAGCCGCCGATCGGAGGATGGAACCTCGCCCGTTTTGCTGAAGCACTATTGCCGCTGATCCATGAAAATCAAGAAGAAGCAGTAGATATCGCTCAGGCTGTAATAACAGAATATCCCAAGCTTTTTCGGAAAAATTGGGTTCGCGGAATGAGTGCTAAGCTTGGATTAGCCACTGAACAGAAAGAGGATGAAGAGCTGATCGAAGATTTGCTTCGGCTGATGTATAAAAACAAAGCAGATTACACTAACACCTTTGTGGCATTAACCTTTGATAAACAAGAAGAAACGCTGGAGAAGGATCCGGAGTTTTCTAAATGGAAAGGACGCTTTCAGGAAAGGCTGTCTAAAGAAGAATCAAAAGCAGCTTCCTTCGAGCTGATGAGAACAAGCAATCCTGCCGTCATTCCGCGGAATTACAGAGTAGAAGAAGCGCTGGAAGCGGCGATGCAAGGAGACAATCGTGTCATGGAGCGATTGCTTTCTGTTCTTTCTGATCCTTATGCTCACACACCTGAACAAAGGGAATACGCTAAACTTCCTGAGGGAACACCGTTTCCTTACCAGACTTATTGCGGAACTTGATGTTTTGATGATGATGCTGTCCTATACTAGGGCGGCATTTTTTCTTTCTATTTAGAGGTTTTATGGTATATTTTGGGAGAGGCGAAGTTGGGTGAATGCGGAAAAATTCACCATACATAAAAAATGGCTGGCTTCCTCCATAAGCTTCTCTCAGAGGTGAGTAGTCGGATGATACGGTACTCCAGGTCCTTCATAATGAGCTAAGGTGCAGTTACTTTTTCTTCTTTTCTGAAATTCTAAAACTCCAAATACCCCAAAAACTTCCTAACCAAATGAGCTTGAGCATTTCTCACCGAAAACAAACATCCAAATGTGACTTCTGTAATAAAATCAGCATCCGTAAACGGAACAGGGACAATGCGGCTGGTTTCAACGTAAGGGTCATCTACTAAAAGGTAGTTTGATAACAAGCTGATGGCCAAGCCTTCTGATACAGTTTTCTTGATGAATTCATAGTTGGATGTTTTAAAAAGAACATTCAGGGATTTTTGATCCTGCAAAGAAACCAGTTTATCCCAATATTGGCTCGTATGCATGGCAACAGGGTAGTCCAGTATATCCTCTGTGGTCAATTCAGTTTGAAAAGCGAGCGGTGAATTTTTGGGAACAATGACTTTGATGTCAGCATGGTAATCAAATTTTTTGAACACACAATGGTCTGGCAAGGATTTTTCCAATGTCTTTTGAATCGTGGCAAGCCCTAAATGAACAGCCTGCTGTTTTACTTTTTCAATAATGCTTCTGCTTTCCATTTCGATAATGGTGACTTTTACTTGAGGGAAATCCTTTTTAAAGAGGGACAGAACTTTTGGCAAAAAGGTCATCAGGCTTGGTATGGCCGCAATATTTAACTCTCCGGTGTAAGATGAGCTGAAGGTTTGGGCTTCTTCTTTTATTTTCTCCATGTTTTCAACGATCTTCAGTGCCTTATTGATAATGCTTTTTCCTTCTTCGGCAGGTGTCGTGCCGAAGCGGGAGCGTATAAAAAGCGTAATCCCTAATTCTTTTTCAAGTGAGGCAATCGACTGGCTGATCGCGGATTGAGAGATATGAAGATTCTGAGCAGCAATGGAAATCGATTGGGTATGAATGATTTCTTTAATGTATTCCATCTGTTCCAAATTCATTTCATTAACAGAGCCTTTCCTTTAAATAAGCTGCACTAATATCAGCATTAAAAAGTTTAATTATTCATAAGTATACATGATATATATACTGAAATGTATCAGGTTAACAAGAAAGGAAAATCCATTTAGTGAATAGGGAGAAAAATTCATTTGCTTTCGTCATTTTAGCGATCTTTTTGGGGAATTTCATTGCGCAGTTAAATTCTGGTACGGTAAATGTTGCCCTGCCGTCCATTATGCATGATCTGCATTCGGATATAAATTCTGTCCAGTGGATCATAACAGGTTTTCTGCTTGCGATCGGAACAATCGCTCCTGTCAGCGGCTATTTAGGAAATAAAGCGGGGAATAAAAGGTTATACGTCTCCGCTTTAGTCGGTTTAACTATTTTTTCTGCGTTATGCTGCATTTCCTGGAACATTGGTTCATTAATTGCTTTTCGGATCCTGCAGGGAATGTGCTCAGGCTTGATTCAAGTTTCCACGATGACAATCATCTATCAATCTGTTCAAAAGGAAAAACAGGCGATGGCGGTAAGTCTATGGACGATTTCCATCATGGTAGCCCCAGCGATTGGACCAACAATCGGCGGGCTCATCACCAGCTACTGGGGGTGGAAAACGCTGTTCCTATCAAATGTACCGATCGGCATAATTGCTGTTCTATGTGCTGTCATTTTCTTGCCAGGACGCAGGGAATCAAAAGCCATTCAGCTTGATAAAACGGGTTTGATCACCGTGGTCATCGGAAATGTTTCCTTGCTCATGTATTTTACAAAGGGAGCGAGCTTAGGGTGGTTATCCCTTCCTGCACTTGGCATCCTTTTCCTTGGTATTGGAGGCATTGCCGGCTTTATATGGAGGGAATTGTCTGCGAAGGAACCCTTGCTTAATATACGTGTGCTGAAGTATCCGAAATATGCTTTAGGGACCATTTGCAGCTGCCTGATTTCGATTGGCCTCTATTCCAGTGTCTTTCTCATTCCGCTCTTTATGGAAGAAGCACAAGGACAAACATCCTTTACAGTGGGCCTTGTGATGCTGCCGGGCGCGTTAATGATGATTGTGGTAACGATGATAACAGGCCGGCTGCAGGCTAAAATTGATCCAGCCTGGTTTGCTCTTTTAGGTGCCGTCCTATTAAGCGCTGCTACATGGGAATTCAGCCACTTAACAAAGGTTTCATCCGCAGCCTTTGTCACAGTCTGGATGATCGTCCGCTATATCGGAGTGGGCTTAGCCATGTCTCCAGTAACAGGCATTGCTATGAGTGTCATTCCGAAAGAATACGTTGGCCATGCATCAGCTATTTCAAACTGGCTGCGGCAAGCGGTTTCGGCTTTATCGATTGCCATATTCAGCTCCATTCTGGCCGTTCGGACAGAGGCTCACCTTTCTAAACTAAGCAGCAGTAAAATAGGAGAGGATTTGAAGCAATCAGCTTTTCTATTTGCCTCAAATGATACCTTCCTTGTCGCCACCATCGTTCTGATCATGACGATACCGCTCGCCCTAATTTTGAAAAAAAGAAAAGCGAAGCCATTGATGGAGACGATGAATCAAGGCAGCTGACCAATAGGTCTCTGTCTTTTTTTGACAATAATTGTAATTTGAAGGATTTTTTTTGTTACATGTTTTTTGGCAGGAAGGAAATTAATATGGATTCTTTCAAAGATATTCGCTGGAAACAGCGTTTTGAGAATTTCGAAAAAACTTATAAGCTGTTAGAAAAATATTCACATCAAGACTTAACCAGAAACATATTAATGAAGTGGGAAAAGTTATTTATTGGAAAGAATCAGAGAACCTTTAAGCTGTAAGGGCTCTCTTTTTTGTTTGAAGCCATGTTCATTTAACTTCTAGCGTACTGAGTAAGAGCGATCAGGGGTTAATTAACCTCTCCTGATCGATTATATTAATAAGTCGTAATATCACTGCACTCCCCGAGCGCTAGTATAGAAATTCCAAGATCATTATTCGTTTCAAGAACAGCAGAGCCAGCTTAATCCGAAAATCATCTTAATGGAACCTGCGATGACCTTTCCAATCGAATAGACTAATCATTTAATCCCTTGCCATCAAGAATATCCTGCATAGATTTTTCAACCCTAGCCACTCGAGTTTTGGATTGTTTGGGCCCGGAAAAATAAAGAAGATAGGCTCTTTGCCTTCCTGGCGTCAATGCTTCAAAAGCTGTTTTTAAGGCCGGGGTTTCATCGAGTTTGTTTTGAAATTCTTCAGGAATGCTGTAGTCTGTATTCTTTTTAAAATTCACTTCCAAACCTGCTTTTTCAACTTCAATAGCTTCATTAATATAGGCTTTCAAAATGGTTTCCATTTCAACGATTTCTTGAACATTGGTGAACCGAATCTGGCGCGCCGCCTGTACATTCTCCGTTTGTTGGATTAGAATCCCATGGGCATCCTGCAACAAGGAACCTTTGTGGAAAAGAAGCGCACAATATTCTTTAAATCCATGTATTAAAACGACGTTTTTTTTCTCATAGGTGTAACAAGGATGCATCCACTTAAATTCCTCTCTCAGCTCACATTCAAGAACGATATTTCTTAACTTCTCATATTCTTCCTTCCACTTTTTAGCCTTACTTATAAATTCATCAACCTTAGGATTCATTCCGCTATTTGTCATCCAGGAACACTCCTCTTCATTATTTTTCGATCAGCTCGCAGTCAAGAATGATCGTTTATCCTCCACTTCTCTCCTACTTTCTGTTCATGTTTATTCCCTTTTCAGTTTACCATTTTCCTTCTTCAAGTAATAAAATCCTTGAAAACAAGATTTTCTTTTTTGTGTTTTTTAAACGGTCAATCAATAATCAGATAACATGCCGAACGAAGGAAGAGCTTTTGAAGCTTTCCCTCAGCACCCTTGAACTTGGGTTTGGTGTAAAAAAAGCCTTTTTTGCTTTCCATAATGGTGAAGAATATGAAGTCAAGGCCTGTTCCGGAGCCGATCTTGAAGGAGAAACCTTCTTATTTGACGAGCATATTCAGCAAATGATTACCAGTGAAGTCCTCTATGATTACTTTGCTGACCGGCTTCAGGCCTATTTTGCAGATGAAGCCTTTTGTGAAAAGCTCGGGGAATCTTCCGGAGTAGTGATTGCTCCAATTCAGTGGCAGGCGGAGTATAATTATGACGGTCAGCCTGAAGCACCTTATGGATACCTCATTGTGACCGAGACGGCTGCAAACTTAAAAGAAGAAATCGTTTTGATTGATACAATCACCAGAAATATTACGCGATTAATCTATCATATGGATCAAAAAGATTTGCTGCCGGAAAGCTTTTAGTAAGGGGGAAATCATGGAATACATTGCTCTAACCACAAAAGACAATCGGACGATAACAGCCGGACTGGCAGGCATTGAGGGAGAACTGATGAATGTCGTTGTCAAGAATTTATCCGGAATTCGGCTCGGTGATCAAGTAATATGCCGATATAAAGAAAACCTGTTTCATGCCTATGTGCTAAAAATAGAAGACTATAATTTGTATCTGTATTTGCCCATACAGGAGAATATGGCCCCAAAGGAGCACTTTCCTCGTTATCCATGCTGCTTAGAAGGACATCTTTTGAATGATGGAAAGCAATTTGACATAACCATTGTTGACCTAAGTCTGAATGGCTTTGGATTTACTGCTAAGCATGCCCTGAATAAGAATATAAACTACAAACTCCGACTAAACGCAATGGTTGAAAAAGAGACAAGCCTGCAAATCATCTTGCAGAATGAGATTTATCTCCCATCGAATCTCTTCCGATACGGCTCTGAAATCAAAGCGATCAGTCAAAAGGATTTGCTTTTGCTTAAGAAATATTTGCTGAATCAGCAGCTAACGGGAAAGTTGCTGAAATGAAAAGCAGCTAATCCTTTAATCTTGGGAAAGCTGCTTTATTGATGAAATTTGTGGAAAAGAAAATGTATTTTCTTATTCAGTTTATTTTCCATTTTTAGTAAAATAGTCTTACAGAAGAGATATATGTACCTTGGGGGGATTTTGTGGTTAAAAGAATGCTAGTTTTCTATTCTGTTATTTTTCTATTCCTGGTGGGAATCGTCTCTCCAGCAGAAGCAGCATCTGGAGTACCGAAAATTTTTGGAAAATATGCCATGGTGATTGATGCAAAAACAGGTGAAGTGATCTACTCGAAAGAAAGCCAAAGCAATTGGTATCCGGCAAGCACAACCAAAATTTTAACAGCCATGCTATTGATGGATTACGTGAAACCAGGCACCATACTTACTGCAAGTATTAATGCTGTTAAGCAGGATGAGAGCAATCCTTATTTTCTCTTAAAAACGGGCGAAAAAATGAGCCGTGATGAAGCGCTGAAAGCACTGCTTATTATGAGCTGCAACGATGTTGCAACAATGATTGCAGAGCATATTGCAGGCAGCGAAGCCAAATTCAGCAGTTTAATGAATAAGAAGGCGAAGGAAATTGGCGCGAAAAACAGCCATTTTGTGACTCCGAACGGATTGCATCATTCCAAGCATTATACAACGCCGTTTGATATGGCTTTGCTTACGAGAGAAGCCTATCTAAAATATCCGCAGATTGTGAAAACAATGGGGACAAAATCGGCAACTGTTCAAACTTCAAAAAGGAAGGTCAAGCTGACAAGCCGTGCCCAATATTTTAATTTTCCTTATGTTATTGGAGGGAAGACAGGGTATACAGATACAGCCAGGAATTCACTGGTTGAGATCGTAAAGAAAAATGGCGTCACTCTAATCGGGGTTGTGCTTAAATCCTCCAAAAAAGAGGAATACAAAGACCTTTCTGCCATCACTAACTATTCCTTTTCCATGATGAAAAAGATAGAAGCGGTAAAGAAGGGACAGTACATAACAACAATAAAGATAGGCAATTCTTCGATCCCGCTTATTACTGAAAACGCGATTTCCTATACAGCAAAGAAAGATTCCAAGCAGCCTGTTATTATTAAAACCACTTTTCCTCAAAACTGGATTTCCTATATAGCAAAAGGAGAACAATTTGGAGAGGTCGTAGT
The DNA here is from genome assembly GCF_049220665.1 of Chryseobacillus diguaensis. Lineage (NCBI taxonomy): Bacteria > Bacillati > Bacillota > Bacilli > Caryophanales > Bacillaceae > Chryseobacillus > Chryseobacillus diguaensis. Next base: position 46,236 of record NZ_JBMKNV010000011.1, on the reverse strand, counting down.
ATTGAAAAATGGAGTGCGGGTGGGAAGTTCTCCACTAATTGCTTCAAAATCATCTGAGGAAGAGACGGCTTCTATAAAGTTTGTGAAGGAAATTCAAGTGTCTTTTTTGGTGTGCTTTAAAGCATTACTGAAGGTTTTTTAATGTTATAGAAGCACATTGATAAATGATTAGTGTGTGATTTTATAAAAGAAACCTTAAACATCCTTTCATCGTGAAAAGGTGGGACTGTATACGAAAATTGTTTATCAAAGGCTCTTTTATTAAACTTTGTTGTTTTTTCATCCATTGAAGTGAATATAGAGCAAGAATTCAGTTGCAAATTTTAAGAAAAGATGTCACGAAGCGAACACTATGCTTGGTCTAAGGCTATACGAATAGCAACAAGCGAAAACTGCTATATCAAAAGAAGAAATGGCTGTCTCAGCCGCTGACTCAGTTAATTCATATACTGCAAAAAACCTCCGCGGGTGAAATCCAGCAGAGGTTTTTTATCTTTGAGATTCTATTACATATTGAACGGCCGCTTTCACACTAGTAAAGGTTCGGCCTTTGAAATCCATCATAGCCAGTGACTTTGCTAAGCGAGGACTTATTCCGACAATGTAGCATTGGGTGCCAATCAAGCGGAGTGATCGGGATATTTTATAAATTGTTTCCACACTGTCTTCCGTTAAATCCGGCACACCGCTCACATCAAGCAGAAAATATTCAGCCTGGTTTTTGGCGGAAACCTCAAGGACTGTTTTCAGTAAATATTCAGACCGTTCCATATCCAGTTCCCCAATGATGGGGATGGCATAAATGGAATCCCATATATTTAAGATAGGTACTGAAAGTTCTTTGATCAACTGGTCTTTTTGCTGCTGTTCATTGTGCTGTTCTGTTATATCAAGAAGCATTAGAAGGTAAGCTTTCTTGACGCCATTTCGGTCCACGATTGGAGTAATAACTGTTTCAGCTATAAATCTATTTTTTATATTAATTTTCGTACGATGGGTCGAAGAAAGATCCTTCATGATCCGCCTGCTTTTATCGGGATAATCGTGGAAAAAATCCATATTCTGACCGATCAATGAGGACGCATCCTTGAAGCCGTACAAAGGGGCCACAATGTTCATGGTAGTAATTGCTTTAGGATTCATCCAGATTACATTATAGGAAAGATCAGCAAGTAGAACTGTTTCATCAATACTGGTAAATACTTCGTATGCATCAATCAATCCTGGTATAGATCCTAAAGTCTGCACGTTGGTAGACCTCCTCATAATAATAAATGAAAAGGGAGGATAGTTCCTCCCTGCCCGAATGGGTTGAGAAAATTATACCATAAATTCACTTTTTCGTACGAATATTGTGCCAGTTAGAAAGCCATTATAATCAGATAACAATACCTTCTTAAAGTTATATTAAACTACCAATTATTTTGAAATACACTCTTAAAAATTATCATAATATCAGATCGTAGTGTTATGCTAGAATAGGTTTGATATCGATCAAAAATGAGGTGCTAAAATGAATACATTTTTACAATATAATCCGACGAAATTATATTTCGGTAAAGGGGAGGTTCTAAAGCTTTCCGCTGTTTTAGAAAAAGGGCTGAAGGTGCTGGTGGTGTACGGGGGCGGAAGCATTAAGCGCAATGGCGTTTATGGTGACGTTATGACAGAACTCGGCAAAATTGATGCCAAAGTATTTGAGTTATCAGGTGTTGAACCGAATCCGCGTCTTTCAACCGTTCATAGAGGAGTCGACATCTGTAAAACAGAAGGCATTGATTTCTTATTGGCCGTTGGGGGAGGCAGCGTAATTGACTGCACGAAAGCGATCTCAGCAGGAGCAAAATATGATGGAGACGCGTGGGATCTGATTACGAGAAAAGCTCCGATTACTGATGTGCTTCCGTTTGGAACGGTTCTGACACTTGCTGCGACTGGTTCAGAGATGAATGATGTTTCTGTTATTACGAACTGGGAAACAAAAGACAAATTAGGCTGGGGATCTCCGCTAGTATTCCCTGCGTTCTCCATCCTTGATCCAAGCTACACGTTCTCTGTACCTCGTGATCAGACAGTATACGGAATTGTAGACAGCATGTCTCATGCATTGGAATCTTACTTCCACCGTACGGAAAATACACCGATGATTGATGGATTCATCGAATCTCTGCTTCGAACAGCGATCCAAACAGGACCAAAACTTTTGGAAGACTTGAACTCATTTAAGCATAGAGAAACGATGATGTACATCAGTACAACTGCTTTTAACGGTTCTCTTGCAAATGGAACGGATGGCGGAGACTGGGCAACACACAGGATCGAGCATGCGATTTCTGCAATCTATGATATTCCGCATGGCGGGGGCCTTGCGATTCTTTTCCCGAACTGGCTAGAGCATGTGCTGGAAGAAGATCCTTCCCGTATCAAGCAGCTCGCTGTAAATGTATTCGGCATTTCTCCTGAAGGCAAGGATGATAAAGAAGTTGCTAAAGAAGGAGCTAAAGCTCTTCGTGACTTCTGGAGTTCATTAGGTGCACCAAGCACACTGCGCGATTATGATATTGACGACAGCGAATTTGATGCAATGGTAGAGAAAACATTTATCAAGCCAGGTGTTGGCGTGTATAAAGAAATGGATCGTGAAAGTGTAAGAGATATATTGAAACGCTCTTTATAATAGGAAGTTTTGGTTATAAAATTTAAGAAAAGTACCAAAAAGAATAGAGTCTTATAAAATGAGAGGGGCTGATTCCTATCAACAATTGGGAATCAGCTCCTTTTTGTTATAGATTAGGGAGTTTATCAGCGGCAATCGCTAATATATCAGCGGCAAACAGGAATTTATCAGCGGTTCGCAGCAATAGATCAGCGGCAAACAGGAATACATCAGCGATCCGCAGCAATAGATCAATACCTAAGGTCTCTCCGGATGAATCGATTTTCGATTCTAAAAGTGGAAATTAAGTTATAAGAATTTTGAAAATAATGTATAATGAAACGTAATTAAACTGAAGGAGGAAATAAAATGAAAAACAAAATGATGATCATCGGACCACAATATAAGGGGTGCACTCATTTAGCTTAACCAAAGTGAGCTTCCCCTTATATGAAAGCTTTTACGAACGCTAACATAAAGGGGTAAATGTATGGATTTCCGATTTAACAAATTTTTTTCTTATTATAAGCCTTATTTAAACCTGTTTTTTGCTGTAATGGGAAGCACGCTGGTCGTTTCGGCCATTTCCTTGCTTTATCCGTTATTGACAAGATATATAACAAAGGACCTTTTAGAAGGAAATCTTTCGAATGCCCTTAGCCAGATTTATTGGATAGGTGCACTCATGCTCGGGTTAGTGGCGGTACAAACGTTTTGCCATTTTTTTGTTGATTATCATGGCCACCGGATGGGTGCCATGATGGAAAGCGATATGCGGAAAGAGTTATTTGATCATTATCAGACTTTATCGTTCCGTTTTTATGATGAGCAAAAAACGGGGCAGTTAATGTCCAGGATTACGAACGACTTGTTTTTATTGTCAGAGCTGTATCACCATGGCCCTGAAGATTACTTCAAATATTCCATCAGATTCATCGGTGCGTTTATTATCCTGATAACAATCAATGTTCAGCTAACCTTGGCCGTGTTTATCTTTTTGCCGATCATGGCCGTGTACACGCACTATTTTAATAAAAGGATGAACAGGGCTTATAAAAGAAATAAGCAAAGAATTAGTGATATCAACGCCCAGGTGGAAGATAGCCTTTCAGGAATAAGAGTGGTAAAGTCATTTGCAAACGAGGAAATGGAAAAAGAGAAATTTGCTTATGAAAATAACCGTTTTCTTGATAGCAGAAAAGACATCTATATAAACGAAGCATACTTTTCGAATGGAATTGAAATGCTGATCCAGCTCATTACCATAGCCGTAATCATAATTGGGGGTGCCAGCATCGTTCATGCTTCTTTGGATTTAGCTGATTTGATAACGTTTTTGCTGTATGTCGGTTATCTCATTGAGCCAATCCAGAAGCTGACCCATGTCACAACACAGTACCAAGAAGGCATCACAGGTTTTGAACGATTTATGGAAATTTTAGAAATAGAGCCGGATATTCAAGATTCATCAGATGCTATTGAATTAGAAGATGTAAAAGGGAATGTAGACTTTAAAAATGTGGATTTCAGGTATGAAAAGAACCATCAAAATGTGCTGGAAAACCTGTCCCTTGAGGTGAAGGCAGGTGAATACATCGCATTAGTGGGCCCTTCTGGAGCTGGTAAAACGACGCTATGTTCACTAATCTCCCGATTTTACGACGTAAATGAAGGGGAAATATTGCTTGATGGTGTGAATATCAAGGACATCACCTTACATTCTTTAAGAAAAAATATCGGTGTTGTTCAGCAGGATGTTTATTTGTTTGCCGGAACAGTTCTGGATAATATTCGGTACGGAAATCCGGAGGCATGTACAGAAGAGATAGTAGAAGCAGCTAAGCGCGCCAATGCCCATGAATTTATTTTGAATCTGCAGTATGGGTATGAAACGTATATTGGGCAGCGGGGTGTGAAATTATCCGGGGGGCAAAAGCAGAGACTGAGTATTGCGCGGGTTTTCTTGAAAAATCCGCCTGTCCTCATTTTTGATGAAGCCACCAGTGCTTTGGACAATGAAAGTGAACGAGTTGTGAAAGAATCATTAGAGTCTTTAGCAAAAAATCGAACAACATTTGTTATAGCTCACCGTTTATCAACGATCAGAAATGCCAAACGAATTATTGTACTAACCTCCAAAGGGATTGAGGAACAGGGGGACCATGAAGAATTAACTGCAAGAAACGGCACTTATTCGTATTTATATCACATGCAATTTGAAATGAACGGATAAGTGAAAAGGGAAGGGCACTCAAAAGATGAGTGCCTTTCCTTTTTTGATGTTTTTGACTAATCACTTCAAAATGGATGAATAAATCAATTCCAATGACGGGAATTAGCATGCTCAAATTTTTTAAATCAGTTCGGTATCTTTCCTGTAACACGTTCAAATACGTTCTAAATAAAGTATCCCAAATGTTTGAGCCTTGAACTTGTAAGGGTCTTTTTTGCCTTAGAAATCCGCCCCTTATCTCTGACAGAAGCCCTGTCCTCTCAGACAGAACCTCATAAACTGTATAGAACGTGCATGATCCGTTTCGGGGGAAGCACTATAGAGGAACATTAAAGCTTTTTGCAAAGTAAATGAGTGACTATAGAGGGAGAAGGAAGATTGGTTTCACCATATTTATTAGGAAAAAACCGTTTTATTGGTTTTCAGATAATCATTATGATGTTCGCTAAATAATGATGAATGGCGATAAATAAGCTGAAATGGCTTCTGGTCCAATGGCCTCCGAAATTTGTTCCTGTCTGGGAATGGAGATTATTATCTTGAGACAGCCTATCCCTTATAGGGCAGTGAGGTTTAGGTGAAAACCCTCCATCTTTGCGGGAAAGGCTAATAAAGCAGCTGGTGAAGCAGCTGCAAAGGGAGGAAATCACTTGAAAGGCTCCATATTTGAAAGTAATATCGATGAAGGTTTGGAGGAAAAAATATTCACAAATTTCGAAGGGTCAACAAACGAACAAGATATAAAAGTTAGCATTATTATGCCTTGTTATAATAAATACGAACTCGTATCCTTATCTTTGCATTGTTTGTTAAAACAATCATTTAACCCCAGTTGGTTTGAATTAATACTCATTGACGATTGCTCGGACGATCAGACTCCAAATATCCCCAATGAAATTGATCCTCCATTTAGATTTAAATATATTCGGCCTGCTAAAAACATGGGACGTTCCTGCGCAAGAAACTTAGGGCTTTTTCATGCTTTAGGTGAAGTAATCATTTTTTTGGATGCCGAAATGTTAACGGAACCCGAATTCGTAGAAAATCATTATAAGCACCATGCGATAAATCAGAATGTGGTTGTATGCGGAGCAATGCATAACAGGAGAATTTACACTTATCTTATGAATCCTTTCGACAAACAAATGCTATTCCCTCTAATTACCGAACGCGCAATAGATAATAATCTATTTAAATATGTATCTTTTCCAGATTGGTACGGTTTAAAAGTGCTGAACGAGGGAGTATCTCATTTTGGAAATGATTTAACGGATTTTAGTCTTCCATATATTGCATTTTTATCCGGCAATGTTTCTGTAAGAAAAAATCAGCTGGAAAAGACAGGATTTTTTGATGAATCTTTTAAAGGATGGGGTTCAGAAGATTGGGAATTAGGCTATCGCTTATATAAAAATGGGGCCCGTTTTATTTTAGATCCCTCAACATTTTGCTACCATCAAGAACACCCGGCATCATTAAATAATTTTCCTGAAGCCATGGAGAATTTATGTAAATTTATAAATAAATTCCCTAATATAGATGTGCTGGGCTTGGCCTTAAAATATACTTCCGGGCTTAGTTTTTATCAAATTCATTTGGTTATTACCGAATATAATGAGCTATGCAGCAAATATCCTAATGAGTTTCAGGAATTTAAAGAGACTTTTAAGGTTCTGCTGCTAAAAGCTGTAGAGAATTTAAAAGATAGAAAACTATTTGCAACCCTTTATAATAAAGATAAGGATAAGGAATTTTCAGATCAAGAATTGAAAAAGCAATTAGAAGATGTAAAGGCAGAACGGTGGGATGATCTTGCGAATGCATTCGAGGATCTTTATTATTAGCTTAATATCTTAATTTTTACCAATGATAAAATCACTCAAAAAAGAGTCTCCAAACAGGATGACTCTTTTTTAAAGGCTCTTTTCTTAAACTTTGTTGCTCATGAGCCTAAATTACGGTTACGGTTATTACGGTTAACAAACCATCGGCAAGGCAATATTCTTTAAGAAAAGATTCCCCGAAGCTTGGCTGAATGCCTGATAAGAGCTTGTGCAAAAAGCAACAATCCTTGTGAAAACAGCCTTTTTAAATGAAGATTATGGTTATCATTAATCTCTTAACTGTCTAGTTATTGATCAAGTCTGTCCCATATGAATTATCAATTGCGCAAAGCCATTTACCTTTCGAATTTTTCTTAAAGACATAGGTTGCTCTTCTACCCATTGTATACTCAGAATCCACTTTACTGGTATCTAGGAGTGTTTGGGAAATGACTAACGCTGTATCGCCAGCTTCTAAAATAATCATTTCACCCTGTGTTGGAACGAGACTATTATTAAAATATTTTGCAATGGCTATGAATGCGTTTTTGATTTCTTCTTTACCCCGCGCCGTTTTTCCAGGCTTTACAACCAGAACGGCATCATTCGTATAATAATTCAGCAGAGTATCAAAATCTTCACGCTTTATTGCATCGTCACACTTCTTAATAATCTCTTTTAATTCGTGTTCCATTCGATATCTCCCTCCTTTTAGCTAACCTAATTATAGCAGGCTGTTTCCTAAAAAAGCAGTTTCAGTTTTCTCTATTAAAATCCCGTACAAGTATAAAAATGTACTGAAAAGATTTCAGTCAAACCTTCATGAAACAGCAGAATCCCTCTTTACTGGTAACCCTCTTATTGACAATAGATATAATCCATGATAAATTTATTTTGAATTAAAGATATATTAATTAAAGATAAATTATTAGAGAAAATAAAAATAGATCATAAAAACTGGAGGAATGCAGAGTGAACCATTTAAAAGGAATCCACCATGTAACAGCGATTACAAGCAGTGCGGAAAAAAACTATGAGTTTTTCACCTATGTATTGGGAATGCGCCTTGTTAAGAAAACCGTTAACCAGGATGATATCCAGACGTATCATTTGTTCTTTGCAGATGATGTAGGAGGACCTGGTACAGATATGACGTTCTTTGATTTTCCTGGTATTCCAAAAGGGAAACATGGAACAAATGAAATTTCCAAAACATCGTTCCGAGTACCGAGCGATGCTGCGATGGACTATTGGGTAAAGCGGTTTGACCGTTTGGAAGTCAAACACACAGGAATTAAAGAGCAATTCGGCAAGAAAACGATTTCCTTTACAGATTTTGATGATCAGCAGTATCAATTAATTTCAGATGAAAACAATCAAGGGGTTGCGTCAGGTAAGCCTTGGCAGGATGGACCGATTCCGCTTGAATTTGCGATTACGGGACTTGGCCCGATTTTTGTCCGTATTGCCCAATTTGATTACTTTAAAGAGATGCTTGAAAAAGTGTTGATGTTCAGAGAAATTGCCCAAGAAGGATCGTTCCACTTATTTGAGGTTGGCGAAGGCGGAAACGGGGCGCAGGTTGTTGTGGAATACAATACCATTTTGCCTCAGGCTGTTCAGGGCATTGGTACAGTCCACCATTCGGCATTCCGTGTGGAAGACCGGACCGTGCTTGAAGAATGGATTAAACGGATGGAAAGCTTCGGTTTCCAAACGTCCGGCTATGTAGATCGTCACTTCTTCGAATCGCTTTATGCGAGAGTGGCTCCGCAAATCCTGTTTGAGTTTGCGACAGATGGTCCTGGATTCATGGGAGACGAGCCATATGAAACACTTGGTGAAAAATTATCCCTGCCGCCATTTTTAGAAAATAAGCGCGAGCAGATTGAAAGCATGGTCCGCCCGATCGATACAGTAAGAAGCGATAAGGAATTTGTGAAAGAATAATCAATCTCTGCAAAATGCTTAGATGATGGTAAAAGGGATAAATCACAGCTCTGGAATCTTTCCAGGGCCTTTTTTGTAATCAAACGGCCTTCATCGAGTTTTTTCTTTTATATTCTAGCCCCATTAGCTCTTACTCGCTCCAGTAGGCTTGGTATGTCCCGTCGGTTCAGGAGGTCCAGTAGGCCCGGTCTGTCCCGTCGGCCCAGTAACATTGCCAGGTGAAATTTGTGAAACTTGTTTTAACTTGTTATCCAGCAGCAATTTTCTCTTTTTATTGTCATTGACAGGACATCTTGGACACTCGCATTTACTTTCTGGATATCTCCAGGGAAGCAGCTGGACTTAACCCGGGAATAGTCCCTAATGCATATTGGATTTTTTCACCTTCTGCATTAATTATATGAGCAAGCCCTAACTCTTCCATGGCTATAGATGCTAAAAGTAAGTTAATAACATCATCCCTTGTAATGGTTATAGAGGGTGTAATATTGGGAAGATCGGGTTGAGTCATTCCATTTCTCCTTTCCTTTTTTGAAAATCTGAAACAGTATTTGTTACAGTGCAAACAATGTTCCTCCATCTATTCAAGTAAAGAAAAAGAGTATAAGCTAACTATTTTAGAAAATGAGAATTTATCCGCCAAAAAGCGAGATGACAGGTATTCCTTGCTATGTGCATATAGTTAGAAAAGAGGAGGCGAGGATGATGTCTAGAAAGAAGGACAAGGGTAATGAACCTTTAATGTATATCATTGAGCCGCTGATCCATGATAAGCCTGAGCCGCAGCGAAGTATTCTTATCAAAAAAAAACCAAAACAGAACCAAACGGAAGAAAAACAATGGAACGAATTTGAGGGTTATCAAATGGCGGAAGGTAAAACAATAATGGGGCTGCAGAAAGGAATGGTTGTTTTACTAAACTTAAAAGAGACGGAACATCCTATGGATGTCCAACCCCACATGCATCAAACAGATAATAAAGAAAGTAATCCGGACAATAATGAAGACCTAAAGAAATATAATATAAAAATAAAAAGTACAGAAAACAGAGGGAAGGAGAAGTTTCAAAAAACTGATGATTTGAATACCATGGAACAGCGTAAGTTAAATAACCATACGGGGAAGCAAAACAATTTGGAGGCTGCCGGAATGGAAAATAAAATACAAAGTAAAAGCGTCATTCAAACTCCTCAGAATAAAGGACTAGAAAGTCAGAGAAGATTCGAAGATATAGAAGCAGACCCCTTTAATCCGATGATTGGTGTTAATGGTCTTTTTGCTCTTTCAATCCTGCCATTCACCTCGGAAAAGGAAATGTCTCAAAGGGAGGCGGAATATTCAACTGAAGAAAATACAGGAAATAGAATAATAACTGAACTATTCGATGAGAGAAAAGAACTAATTGAATCGGGAATCAAGGGCTTAGATGCAACGGAGATTATCCTGGGGCCAGAAAAAGAAGAGATTATAAATCCAACGTTCGAGGATTCTGAAGTACTTAAGCTACAGCAAAGCCAAAGCGAAAAAGAAGTCACTAACGAGGAAATCATAATTACTGATGAAAAGGCTTTGTCCAAAAAAGGAACAGAATCTTACACTGAATCAAATAAAGAACAATTCGAAGAAAGAGAGAAAATAATTGATCCCGAAAACAACCGTTTTGATTTGCTGAACCTTGAACAAGAAAAAGATGAAGGCATGAATCAAGAGCCGAAAGAACCCAAGGACAATTCAGAAAAGGAAATGTCTAAAAGGGAGGCGGAATATTCAGCTGGAGAAATTATAGAAAATACAATAATAGCAGAATTATTCGAGGAGAGAAAAGAAGTAATTGAATCGGGAATCAAGGGCTTAGATTCAACGGGAATTATCCTGGAGCCAGAAAAAGAAGGGGTTATAAATCCAGCGTTCGAGAATTCTGATGCTTCAGAAGCACTTAAGTTTCAGCAAAGCCAAAGTGAAGAGGCAGTCATTAATGAGGAAATAAAAATTACTGGAGAAAAGGCTTTGTCCAATAAAGGAACAGAAGCTTACACTGAATCAAATAAAGAACAATTCGAAGAAAGAGAGAAAATAATTGAGCCCGAAAACAACCGTTTTGATTTGCTGAACCTTGAACAAGAAAAAGATGAAGGCATGAATCAAGAGCCGAAAGAACCCAAGGACAATTCAGAAAAGGAAATGTCTAAAAGGGAGGCGGAATATTCAGCTGGAGAAATTATAGAAAATACAATAATAGCAGAATTATTCGAGGAGAGAAAAGAAGTAATTGAATCGGGAATCAAGGGCTTAGATTCAACGGGAATTATCCTGGAGCCAGAAAAAGAAGGGGTTATAAATCCAGCGTTCGAGAATTCTGATGCTTCAGAAGCACTTAAGTTTCAGCAAAGCCAAAGTGAAGAGGCAGTCATTAATGAGGAAATAAAAATTACTGGAGAAAAGGCTTTGTCCAATAAAGGAACAGAAGCTTACACTGAATCAAATAAAGAACAATTCGAAGAAAGAGAGAAAAAAATTGATCCCGTAAACAACCGTTTTGATTTGCTGAACTTTGAGCAAGAAAAAGATGAAGGCATGAATCAAGAGCCGAAAGAACCCAAGGACAATTTGGAAAAGGAAATGTCTCAAAGGGAGGCGGAATATTCAGCTGGAGAAATTATAGAAAATACAATAATAGCAGAATTATTCGAGGAGAGAAAAGAAGTAATTGAATTGGAATTCAAGGGCTTTGATTTAACGGAAATTAACCTTGAGCCAGCAAGAGAAGAGGTTATAAATCCAGCGCTCGAGGAAGCTGAAGTACTTAAGCTACAGCAAAGCCAAAGCGAAAAAGAAGTCACTAACGAGGAAATCATAATTACTGAAGAAAAGACTTTGTCCAAAAAAGGAACAGAATCTTACACTGAATCAAATAAAGAACAATTCGAAGAAAGAGAGAAAATAATTGATCCTGTAAACAACCGTTTTGATTTACTGAACCTTGAGCAAGAAAAAGATGAAGGCATGAATCAAGGGCTGAAAGAACCCAAGGACAATTCTGAAAAGGAAATGTCTAAAAGGGAGGCGGGATATTCAGCTGAAGAAAATACAGGAAATACAATAATAACTGAACTATTCGAGGAGAAAGAACTAATTGAATCGGGAATCAAGGGCTTAGATTCAACGGAGCCAGCAAGAGAAGAGGTTACAAATCCAGCGCTCGAGAATTCTGATGCTCCAGAAGTACTTAATCTTCAGCAAAGCCAATGTGAAGAGGCAGTCACTAATGAGGAAATAAAAATTACTGGAGAAGAGGCTTTGCCCCAAAAAGGAACAGAATCTTACAGTGAATCACATATAGAACAATTTGAAGAAAGGGAGAAAATAATAGAACCCGTAAACAACCGTTTTGATTTGCCGAAAGAACCCAAGGACAATTTGGAAAAGGAAATGTCTAAAAGGGAGGCGGAATATTCAGCTGAAGAAATTATAGAAAATACAATAATAGCTGAATTATTCGAGGAGAGAAAAGAAGTAATTCAATCGGGAATTAAGGGCTTAGATTCAACGGGAATTATCCTGGAGCCAGAAAAAGAAGGGGTTATAAATCCAGCGCTCGAGAATTCTAATGCTGCAGAAGCACTTAAGTTTCAGCAAAGCCAAAGCAAAAAAGAAGTCACTAACGAGGAAATAATAATTACTGAAGAAAAGGCTTTGTCCAAAAAAGGAACAGAATCTTACACTGAATCAAATAAAGAACAATTCGAAGAAAGAGAGAAAATAATTGATCCCGTAAACAACTGTTTTGCTTTGCTTTACCTTGAGCCAGAAAAAGATGAGGGCATAAATCAAGAGCCGCAAGAATCCAAGGAGGCATTTAAGGCTCAGCAGGGACAAAACGAAGAAACAGCCATGTACATGGAAATGGCAAAGAAACACTCCCCCTCAGAAATGAATGAAGCAATCGAATTCCTTGAAGATTTACACTTATTACAAGGGGCAGAATCTCCTAATCAATTAAAAGTGGATGGCTATTTTCAAGAAGAAGTAACAGCAGAAGAAACAGACTTGAAAAATTTTGAAATTACTACCGGAAATTCAGAATCAGAAAATGAAAGATTAGAAGAACAGCCAGCTATTGGCGTGAATATTCAGGTCAAAAAAGAGAAAATCTCATCGGTTAATCACGACAAGGTCTTTCTCCGGACTATTAAAAAAATTCGGAATGAACCATTTAAGAGCATGAGTATCAGCGAAAAAATTGAATTTTTAGCAAAGCTGCCAGCAAACATTATCAGGGTTATCGTGGAAGTGAAAACGGATAAACGATGCTACTTCGGATTAATTCGTTCATTTTCCAAGGAAGAGGAATCCCTTACGTTGCTGAATACGAACCTGTTGCAATTTCATGAAATTAAAATGAAAGACATCGAGAGACTAAAAATTATCAGTCTTTGATTTATACGACAAGGTGGGAATCCAGATATTGAACTCCCCCAAACACTTTCGTGTTCATTTCTATCCAGCAGGCTGTTTTTTTCAGCTTGGATACATCATAAATATCTGTTGGAAATAAGTGATCGTAATGGGGCATTAACAGACTAAGCGTCACAAAAGCTGGTTCATTTATTTCTTCCAGACGAAAAAAGGGAGTGGTAAAATTACTGCTTCCTTTTTGTCTTCCAATATTTCCTGTCGATTGAAAGACTTGTCCGTTAGTTAAGTAAAACAAAAGCGGTATTGTGTCTTTAATCTTTTCGGTTATAAATAATTTCTGAATAGGATCAGGTTCTTCAATTGATCCTTGGACTGTATGAATTTGCTTCAGTCTATGTAAAAGGGAATGTCTGCCCATCTGTAAGATCCTTCTCTCCTTCGAAGTCCTTTATAAACCATATGCAACTTGTCCCCATTTATGAATTAAAGATGAAAATGTTTGCTTCTTACAGAAATCTATTTCTATAACTCTATCAAAAAAAAGCAGACAGTTAGTATAAACTGCCTGCAAAATTTTGCTCTGTTTGACGAAGTAAACTAGATTAAGAAGCAGGGCAAATGCTTGCAGCCGGCAAGCAGGAAACGCCGCAGAAGCATCTTGTGTCAATAGTGATGCAGATACCAGTTCTTGTATATACTGGTGTGTTTACTCCAGTACATGCCTCAAGATTTGCTGGGTTTGGACCAAAAGATAAACCAGTGACACATAGAAGTTCCAGTACAGCACAGCAAGTGTCGGGATCTACTGAAGAAACTCTAAAAAATGAAGCTGTTGCACCGATAAGAGTATTTGGTGTAGCAGGGTTTCTTCTATATCCTTGAGCGATAAAGACAGTACCACAAAATCCTCCCATTTGTGCCGCAGTAGCTGTTAATGGATTAGTTGAGTTGCAAATCAACTGTACAGGGACAGTGTTAAAATTTGTTGGAGCAGTCCCTCCCATTAATTCACGAACAGATTCAGAACAGCTGCTAATACAATCCTGTGTATTGTCTTGCTGAGCATCAGCAATCGCTGCAAGTGTGTCACACACGCAGCTGCCAGTTTGAAAATCACTTCCACAACTCATTAAATCTTCCTCCTATTTATTTCAATTGACTATTGTCAGTTACATAGTATGAAGATGCATACTATTGGTGTGGGAGGATAACTTTGTTTTCTGAAAAATGGACAAAATATGGGTAAGTTTAAATAGTTTATTTATGAAATCACGTATTTTTGTAGACTTTGTCTGATAGGAAAAGAATAAAAAACTGCAAGGATAGGGATAGGTTTATCACTGCCGTTAATGGAAAAAATAGATTTGCCTAACAATCGCTGGACCATAGAATTTTCAGCCCTCTAAGCACGGATCACAATACTCTATACAATTATCATTAAGACAATTGAGCGGGCCCTGGGCTCGCTCTTTTTTTCAGCTTATTAAGAATGGGCTTTCCTCCAATGAACTCTGACTAGTCCGCTGACATACTCTGATTGGGAATAAACCAAATTGGTCTTTTTCACCAGCTTTATGTCCATCAGACAATTAGAAAAAAATTAAAAATATGGAGGTTATGAGGAATGTATAATTATCAGAATGATTTACAGTCTTTGCAGCTTGGAGATTACCATGCAAGTCAGCTTTCTGCATGGGGCGGGCAAGGCAATGACGATGATTCCCGTTTCTTGCTCGGCGGCTTATTCCGCTGCTTCGGATTCGGCGGATGCGGCGGATTCGGTGGATGCGGCGGATGCGGCGGATTCGGTGGATGCGGTGGATGCGGAGGATGCGGCGGATGCGGTGGATGCGGAGGCTGTGGCGGTTTCCGCTGTGGAGGATGCGGCGGATTCCACCGTTGCGGAAGATGCGGCGGCCGCTGCTGGTAAGCTTCTCTTTACTCTTAAAAATATTGAAAACTCCGCGGACCCTCGCGGAGTTTGTTTGACTAAATAAGAAAGTATATCTTTTTTTACTCTGTTTGTGCAATCAATCCAGCTCCAGGCGCTATTCGCTAGAGGTCACAAGCCACTCTGTTTAGAAGGTTAAAAACCAAACCTTCAAGAGAGCTCTTTTATGCTTGTCGCCTAATGCTTTCGCCTTGCGCTTTTTTTACTGGATAAGAAAGTATAAATTTCTACTGAATGAGCTCGGTTTCTAGGGGTTGATTTGTCCAGCTCCAGCTCCAGCGCCTAGCCCGAGTCTTTAGGTCATAAGCCGTTCATCCAGAGAAAGGAAAGACCACCTTTCTCCGGCTGAACGGCTTATGCTTGCCTTAGGCTGTTCAAGGCGCTTGCGCTTTTTTTATTAAGCCCTTAGCTCTGTAAAGCCTCTTTATAACCCGGTCTCTATCCGGCGCATACAGGACAATTTCTCCTACATACATTGAAATGATAAGGCTCTTGAGTGATACGAATTTGATATAAGGAGGAGCAGAATGGCGAATGTAAATCCTTCTATGCGGCTGAAAGTGAACCGGGATACGCTGTATATTCCGGATCCTTCCGGAGGGGTGTATTTTCGGAATAATGGGAGCTCCTTTAAGATGGAGGGCAGCACGATCTCCCAGTGGATTGAGAAGCTGATGCCCCTGTTTAACGGGGAGAGGAGCCTTGATGAGTTAACAAGGGGGCTGACAGCAGATTACAGGGAGCGGGTATTTGAAATCGCCGGCATCCTTTACCAAAATGGGTATATCCGCGATGTTAGTGTTGATCGTCCGCATCGCCTGACAAAACAGGTTCTAAGCAGGTATGGATCGCAGATTGAGTTTCTTGATGTTTTTGGCGGCTCTGGAGGAGCGAGGTTTGAGGAGTACAGGCAGTCACGGGTGCTTGCGGTCGGAGCTGGACCTTTATTTATTTCGCTTGTTTCTTCGCTTCTTGAGTCAGGGCTGCCGAGGTTTCACTATGTGATTACTGATTCCGTGCCCACCGATCGCAGGCGAATGAGTGAGGTTGTGTACGAGGCAGGCAGGTATGATGCAGAAACAGCCGTCGAAGAGTTAACCTTTGAAGATTGGCGAAGTGCTGTTCAGCCGTTTGATGCCATACTTTACGTATCAGAAGAAGGAAATACAGAGGGACTGAAGGCTCTTCATGAAATCTGCAGGGAAGAAGGAAAGATTCTGATACCGGCCCTTTTCCTTGCACAGTCAGGAATGGCAGGGCCGATCCTTTATCCGGGAAGAGAAGGCGACCTCGAATCTGCCCTCCGGACCTTGCATGCAGCTAAAGGAAACATTGAGGCGTCCCGGTCCTCAACCGCTTCAGCGATGCTTGCCAACCTGATTGTATTTGAATGGCTGAAGGAAGTAACAGGGGTAAAAGAAGCTGAACAGAACCGGCAGTTTTATCTGCTGAATCTGGAAACGCTTGAGGGAAGCTGGCAATCCTTCTGGAATCAAACAAGCGATGCAGAGAACGATCGTAACGAAGCTAATTTATTTGATTATTTCAGCCGAATTACAAACCCTGAGACCGGTATTTTTTACAGATGGGAAGAAGGCAGCCTTGAGCAGCTTCCCCTTGCCCAGTGCTGTGTTCAGCCAGTCGGCCCGCACTCAGGAGGGCTGCTTCCGGAAATCATCTGCACGGGCCTGACTCATGAAGAGGCGAGGCGGGAGGCAGGCCTTGCCGGGATTGAAGCGTATGCCGCACAGCTTGCAGGAAATGATTTGGGCATTGGAGCTGGTGAGACTAGGGATGAGGGCATCTGCAGAGGACTTGAAAAAGCACTTGCTAAGGAGCTTGTGAAGGATCATCAGCGGCAGGCTCCTGTCTATCCAGCAGCCCTAAGAGAAGTGACAGATGAACATTGCCGGTACTATTTGCAGGTACTGAAAACATTCGGCAGAGAGCCTGTGATTGCCCTTGGCAGGAAGGTGAACGGCTTTCCGGTTGTCTGGGCAGGACAGGACGGAAGCTGGTCAAGGAGCACTGGCCTGAACCTGACCCTTGCTGTCAGAAAAGCCCTGCAGCAAGCGGTGGAAAAAGTGCAAAACGGATATGAAGAGAGCGGGCTCGCTCAGCCGGTGCTTTTGGAAAACAGCATTCCGCTCAGCATCCCATCGTGGGGTGAAGCGGATACGAACGAAGTGCTTTATCATGCAGAGCAGATACTTGCTGAAGAAGGCCAGAAACTGGCCATCAGCGACCTAACTCCTGATCCGATTTTCAAAAAAGGGCTTGCCGGTATTTACGGCGTCGCCTTAACAGGGGAGGGACGCAAATGAAATCTATTGCTGTGATAGGATCGGGCTCTCTTGCAGATCTCGCCAGGGAAAAATTAGCCTCCCGTTTCAGCCTTGTAAAAGAAGCAGGTGATGCTGATGCCGCTTTGCTCCTTCAGGATAATTGGAACCCATCTTACTATCAAAGCATGCTGAAAGAGCTTGCAGGAATTCCTGTGCTAAACAGCCACCTGTCCTATGGGGAAGGCGTTATTGGCCCGCTGACTGTTCCGGAAAAACAAGGGTGCGCCCAGTGTGCTGAAACGAGAAAATTGATGGCAGGGCGCGACCGGATCCAGATGCAGATTCTTTCTGAAACGCCGACTAAGGAGGCGGATCCTTGGGCGGGTCGAACGGGGATGCTCCAGATGATTCATATAATGGAGGCTGAACTGGATAAACTTTCATCCGGTGAAAAAGCTGTTTCAAATGGAAGCGTAATGCTGCTGAATTTGAGAACCCTGAATGCGTCATGGCATACTTTTCTCCCGGATCCTTTCTGTGCTGTTTGCGGCAGCCTGCCGGATGATTCACCGGAAGCAGCTGTTATTTCGCTACAATCAAGCAGAAAGATCAGCAAAAACAGCTACCGCTGCCGATCGATGGATGAACTCAGCAAAGTGCTTGCAAAGGATTACCTGGATCACAGAACAGGCCTCTTCAATGCAAAAATGCTTGATCTTTCTACCCCTTTTGCAGATGTCAGCGTGAATCTCCCGCTGTTTGGAGGAGATGAGGGGACTGCAGGGAGAACGAATTCCTATAAGATAAGCGAAATGACGGCGATACTTGAGGGGCTCGAAAGGTACTGCGGCCTTTCCCCGCGCGGAAAAAAAACTGTTGTGCATGGAAGCTACAGCAGTTTGAAGGAGAAGGCTCTTAACCCGCTTGCCGTAGGGGTGCATGCTGCAGAGCAATATGAGAAACCGGACTTTCCGTTTCAGCCATTTGATCCTGACCGAAAGATGAAATGGGTTTGGGGATATTCGTTTATGAAAAAAGAGCCGATTCTTGTTCCAGAGCTCCTTGCCTATTACAGTCTGGGCTGCGGGCACAGAGGAGGATATGTTTATGAAACCTCTAACGGCTGTGCGGTAGGCGGGAGTCTTGAAGAAGCCATTTTTCACGGAATCATGGAGGTTGTGGAAAGGGATTCCTTCCTGATGACCTGGTATGCAAAGCTTCCTTTGCAGCGGCTTGATCCGCGCTCTGCAGATGACACTGAATTGAATTTAATGCTTGACAGGCTAAATGCAGCTGCCGGGTATGATCTCTATCTTTATCAGTCGACGATGGAGCATGGAATCCCAAGCATCTGGACGCTGATGAAAAACACAAGAGACAAGGGCCTGCACTTGACCTGTGCAGCAGGAGCCCATCTCGACCCGGTAAAGGCGGTGAAAGGTGCCGTTTTTGAGCTTGCCGGAATGCTGGGCATGCAGGAAGCAAGGCTTGAGGCTAACAAGGAGAAATGCCTGGAAATGCTTGATGATTCTTCGCTTGTTCGCGGCATGGAGGATCATGGCCTTTTGTATGGTTTGCCGGAAGCAGAGGAACGGCTTAGCTTTTTGCTGGATGACAGCCGGCCTTTTCAGACGTTTGAGGAAGCTTTTTCGAAGACGCCTTACAGGACAGATATAAAAGAAGATCTGGAAGACATTCTTCATCGTTTTAAGAAGCTGAATCTCGATGTTATTACGGTTGACCAGACAGCACCAGAACTGAGGAAAAACGGGCTTTATTGTGTCAAAGTGCTGATTCCCGGTATGCTGCCAATGACGTTCGGTCATCACCTCACGCGTGTAACCAATCTTGAGAGGGTGCTGAAGGTGCCGGCAGCACTCGGATACCGGAAAGAGCCGCTCTCACTGGAAGAGCTGAATCCGTACCCGCATCCATTTCCATAAGGGGGTGAAGCGTTGAATCTGGAGAAATTTTTGCATAACCTTCATTTAGACACCGATCAGGCGGCACCTCCTGACTGGGAGCCGGACTGGGAGGATGCGCCTCTTCCTTACAAGCTTTACCGCGGATTGCCCTCCTTTTCTTTTTCGGCGGATGTTCCGCTCTCGCTTCAGAAGCAAACGCAGCTGGCAGTGCCTGATGTAAAGAGAATGGGCGATTTTCTCTGGTATACTTACGGCCTCTCTGCGGTGTCCCAAATACTGTATTCATTTGATGAGTCCGAACAGACAGAAATTCATCAGACACTGCGGAGATATGTGCCTTCTGGAGGAGGGCTGTACCCGAATGAGCTGTATTTGTATTTAAAGCTGAAGGAACTCCCTGCTGGAGTCTATCATTATGACACAGCTCATCACAGGCTCATTTTGTTAAGGGAGGGAAACTATGATTCTTATTTATCCGGCTGCCTCGGGGACCGGTTTGATCTATCTTCAAGCTTTGGCACAGCCATTGTTTCTACGATGTTTTGGAAAAACTTTTTTAAATACAATGAGTTTTCCTACCGTCTTCAGGGGCTTGATGCCGGCGTCCTGCTCGGGCAGATGCAGGAAACAGCAGAATCGTTTGGCTTCTCTGCAGCAGTCACCCATCAGTTCATGGATAGAGCTGTGAATCACCTTCTCGGATTGAATGTAAAAGAAGAGACGGTATACGCAGTTATTCCGCTCTCAGCAGGGAGGGTGAAGAGAAAGCGGGGAAGAGAAGTTTTGGCTGAGGAACTTTGCAGGAAGCTTCCGGTTATCAGGCATGAGCATTACGTACGTTCCAAAAGAGTGCTTCCTTATCCGGCCCTACAGCAAATAAGTGAAGCAGCTGAGATGGACCGCAGCCAATCCTTCAGGGAACTGCAGCCTGAAAAGGACATGAAGCCGGCAGGGCAGGTCATCTTTCTGCCTGGTGCCGGCCGTCTGTCCTATGACCTTGCTGCAGCATGCAGGGAGCGCCATTCTCCAGAAATGGATTTTTGCTTAAGGAAAATCCCTCTTGAGCATGCGGGAAGCCTTCTATATGAAGCAGGTGCTGCTTTCCCTTATCAAAATGATCTGGATCATGCTGATTTCAGCAGGAGAATCTCCATTTATGCCTGCTTTTACAATGTAGATGGCATACCAAATGGCGCCTATGCTTATAACAGCAGGGAACATTCTTTAAGGGGTATTGCGATGGGGGACCACCGCTTCTATCTGCAGGATGCCATGTCTGTTAACAACCTGAACCTCTATCAGGTCCCGATTACCCTGCACCTCGCAGGCGACCGCGAGCACATGATCAATGAACTGGGCTACAGAGGCTACCGTATTCAGCAGATGGAGGCAGGAATGCAGACGCAGAAGATATTGCTTGCTGCAGCTGCAATGGGGATGGGCGGGCATCCGCTGCTTGGATTTGATGTGAATAAATGCGATGAACTGTACGGGCTGAAGCGGGAAGGGAAGACGTGTCTGATCCAAATACCGGTTGGCCCATATCAGAAGAGGGTGTGGCTGAAGGGGAGCCTGAGGGGTTAAAAAGGATTTGGGCATTTTGCTCAACTCCTTTTTTAATGGATTTTTGGCAGTGCGATTCACTAGAAATTTAATAGATTGGTCTCATTACTATTTTTGTCATATATGGTATTATTTTCATAAACACAATCGAAATTTACGTCATTTAGTCTTTTTGAAAGGGGAACATGCGGTTGACTGAACAACAAAATAGGAGTGTAACTGAGCACCGGAAAACAAAAAAATCAAGGCAGCGGCGAATCAATATTTTCTTCTTTGTCGTTTTTCTTCTTTTTGTCTCCTTGGTCCTCCGTCTTGGTGTCCTTCAGATTGTCAAAGGGGAAGAGTATACAAAGACTGTGACACAGACGGATGCCAACATCGCTTCCTATCCAGCACCCCGCGGTAAAATATATGACAGGTATGGACGAGTCATTGTTGATAATAAAAGCGTTGAAGCTATCACATATACGGTTGAAAGCAAAACAAAAGCACAGGAAAAGGTAGCTACAGCCAAGGAACTGGCAAACCTGATCTCCTTGCCGGTTGCTGCCAGTAAATTGAAAGAAAGGGACTACCGTGATTATTGGCTTGCATCCCATCCTAAAACAGCTCCAAAGCTGTTAAAAAAAGAAGAACTGAAGAAATCTTCAAAAGAAACATATAAAATTCAATTAGAACGGGTACCTAAATCAGAAATAGACAGAATGAAGCAGGATAACCGCGAAAAGAACATTGTTGTCATCTACAAGAAAATTTCTTCCGGTTACGCCTATGAGCCTCAGATTATTAAGTCCAGCAATATTCCGGCAAATAATAAACCGGCTGATGTTTTATCTGAAGCTGAAATTTCAGAAGTGGCTGAGGATCTCGATCATCTTCCGGGTGTAAACGTCATTACAGACTGGGACCGTACCTATCCGTATGGCGATACGATGCGCAGCCTATTAAGCGGCGTGACAACACCTGAGCAAGGCATCCCGCTTGAGCGAAAAGATTACTTTGAATCGCTTGGTTATTCGAAAAATGACAGGGTAGGAAAAGGGTATCTCGAGTCACAATATGAACAATATTTAAAACCGAAAAAAATGAAGATTCAATATGTAACAGACAGCAAGGGAAACACCATTTCCGAAAAAGTGGTTGATCCCGGCAGCAGGGGCTATGACCTGCAGCTTTCAATCGATTTTGAATTGCAAAAAGAAGTAGAAAAGATTATTAAGGAAGAATTATATAACGGGAAGCAGAGGCAAGCGAGTCAAGGGGTCTCTCCAGCCTTCCTGAACAGTGCATTTGTCGTGATGATGGATCCGCATACAGGTGACGTACTGAGCATGGCCGGTAAACAGATTACACCAAAAGGGATCCAGGAGTTTTCACCAGGTACCTTTACAACCCAGTACCCAATGGGATCCGTTGTGAAGGGCGCTACCCTTTTGACTGGATTTCAAAAAGGTCTTCCGCACGGGGCGGTTCAGGTGGATGAACGATTTAAGATCTCACAGACAAAAGAAAAATATTCTCATGGAAAAAAATCATTAGGCCCGTTATCCGACGTACAAGCTTTAGAACTAAGTTCAAATGTGTATATGTGGAAAACAATGCTTAGAATTGTTGGAGCAGGTCCATATAGACCTGATATGAAGTTTCCTGGAGATGATAAGGATTTGCAATATGTCCGCAATGAGTTCAGCCAGTTCGGCTTAGGGGTTAAAACGGGAATTGATCTGCCAAACGAATCCCGCGGACAGCAAACAATCCCAGACCATTACGGAAAGCTTTTGGATTATGCTATCGGACAATTCGATACATATACGCCTCTTCAGCTCGCCCAATACGTTTCTACTATTGCTAATAATGGCTACCGGATTCAGCCCCACCTTCTTTCTTCAGTACATCAGCCAACAGATGAAGATGGTATTGGTCCTGTTATAAAAGAGCAAAATGCCAGGGTCCTGAACAGGATTGACAGTACACAAAGCGATATTAACCGGGTGAAGCTAGGTTTTCATTTAGTTACGAAGGGCAGCCGCGGGACAGCCCGTACTGTTTTTAAAAACATTGACGTTTCAGGAAAAACAGGAACGGCGCAAACGGATATAAAATATCATTATTCAGAGAACGTCAATTTCGTAGGCTACTATCCTTCTTCCAATCCTGAAATAGCCTTTAGCGTTGTTGTACCGTATGGTTATAAATCTTCAGCCAACTTAAAAATCGCAGACAGAATTGTAAAAGCCTATATCGCTCTTCAAAAGCAATACAGCGCAGCAAACGATCCGAAAGATGTGGTATTTAAAGAGGATAAGAGCACTCAATAATAGATAAGCCCCTGTTCACCAAACAGGGGTTATTTCTACTCCAATTTTCCAAAAATCCGAACCACCTTGCCAAGTGCATAGTTCAAATCATCGATATCCTCTTCTTCAAGGGTGCTGATTTTGCTGATAAATAAGTGATGCATCTCGCTCCACTGCTCGTAAACAGCCTCCTTGCCTTTATCAGCCAGCTTAATTTTGACTGCTCTTTTATCGTTTGGATCCGGCTCCTTCTTCACATACAATTTTTCTTCCAATTTGGTTATAAGTGGCGTCAGCTGCTGTTTCGATATATTGATCTGCTGGGCAAGTCCAGTCATGGAGACACCATTCTCTTTGCTGGATAGGACGTCGAGAAGATGAGTCTGCAAATGAGTCAGCTCTGACTTTTTCTCTTGAGTGCTCTTTTTGGATGGATCACTGAGCTTGTTATAGATCAGGGGGAGAAGCAGGACAAAATTTTGGGCAATGGAATCGACTTGTTTATTCAATAGAATCCATCCTTTCTGCTTTGACATATAGTAAATAAATATTTATCATATATATTGATTATAACATTATTTCTAGGATAATAGTAAACAATTATTGACTAAAAGGAGGATATTGATGAATTCGAATGGTTTGACGTTTGGCATTTATCCGCTTGGAGTGGCAGGCACACCAGTTGGCTTAGCAGTTGGTCCTAATGACGATTACGAAAAAATTCAGCTTGCCTTGAGGGATCTGAAAGGATCTGCTAAACAGCTGCTGCCAAGAAATTATATTGTCTACACGGGCAGGGAATCTGAGAGGAAATGGCTTTCCATTATAGAATCATATGATAAGGCTGGATTATTGGGTGATTTAGTTGTAGGCTGCATGCAGGAACCGGATTTGCCGCTTGATGACTGGCTTGATTTTGTTAAAAAAATTATTGGGCAATTTGGAGAGAAGATTGATTCTCTTCAAATAACGAATGAACCGAACTTAACATTTATGGACGGGTCAAAACCGCATGTATTTGAAGCACTTGTTAAAGGGGTTATAGCAGCCAAAAAGGAAGTTCGGAAATTAGGCATCAATCTGAAAATCGGCTTCGGTTCAGTTCCAAGCGGGCCAAAAACGATACCGCAATTTTGGGAGAAGCTTGAAGAGCTTGGCGGAAAGGATTTTATTGATTCAGTTGACTATGCAGCCCATAATTTCTACGTCGATGTATTTGAAGAACCGCTGGATTTAGAAGAAATAAAGGCATCTACTGAAAAGGTGCTCCGGCAGTTTAGGGAGGTCGACCTTAAAGCAGGAGGCATTTCTCACTCCGTATCAATTAGAATTGGAGAAAATGGATGGCCGACAGGAAAAAATCCATTTTCAAATGTTGATCGTCCTGATGAAAAACAAGCAGAAGTTCTGAAAACGATTGTCGAAACAGTTTACAAGCTGAAGGACGAGCTGAACATCACTCATTATGAACTGTTCGGCCTGCGGGATGCTGATAGTGATAAAGAGGACCTTTTCCACCAATTTGGAATTATGACAAGCAGCTATGAGCCTAAACCGGCATACAATACCATTAAAAGAATAATAGAAAAATACAGCGAGTAGAGACCAAAACTGGATAAAATACTACACAATAAAAAGAAGAAAAAGAGATTTCAAGAGACTCTGATAAAAAAAGGAGGAGGAAATGAGGTATGCAGCAAGTAGAGTATGGATGGGTCAAAAAAAGCCGAGAAATCATTTTTTCCTTATGTGCCGAACTAAAGCCGGAAGATTTCACCCGCAAAATAGAGGGCTTCGGTTCAGGGAGTATACGGAACACGCTAGTGCACAGTGCAAACTGTTACAATGCCTGGATTGGCTCTTACGTTTTGCTGGAAACGAAGGAGCCGCTGACTCCAAAAGAGGAAATGAAGCACATGGGCCTCGAAGAAGTAAAAGCAAGTTTTAAATTGGCAGATTCATATGTTGACCAAGTGTTTGAAACGCTCTCTGAACAGATGGATAGGCCGATCGTGAGGCCTATTCCATGGCGAGAAGGATCGGAGGAAATATCAGATACACCAAGAAAATTGTTAATGCATACCATTACGCACGAATTTCATCACAAAGGGCAAATCGCGGCGATGGCTCGGATGATGGGATATGAGCCTCCAAATTCGGATGTTCTTGGGGTAGAGGATTAGGAAGTCTATAAGGCTTCCTTTTTTGTATTCACAATCTGTCACTTTACATCACCCCTAATCCTCTTTTAAAATAGAGTATTCTATAGTATGTTTTCTGGAACAGGAGGCAAATTGCGTGTTTGAAATCAAACGGATCGATTTAAGAGAGGCGATTTCGCTTCGTCAGAAGGTTATTTTACCAGGCGCGAATTTCGAAGAGTGCAAGTATGCTGGAGATGACAGCAAGGACACCATGCATATCGGCGCGTTTTCAAAAGAACAGCTTGTCGGCACAGCATCCTTTTATAAGGAGCACAACTCCAAGCTGAAAGGGAAAAACATGTACCGATTGCAGGGACTCGCCATTGATCCCGAGCATCGAAATGAATTAAGAGGGCAGACACTGATCCTTTTTGGAGAAAACCTTTTAGCCCAAAATGAAATTGATGTTCTCTGGTGTAAAACAAGAGCTTCCAATCTGCCATACTATCAGCATCTCGGTTTCCATGAAACCGGAGATACCTATAACCATAAAGAAAAAGGGCTTCAGGTTTTAATGGTAAAGCACCTTTAGTAAAGGCTGAATAATATCCAATGAAAAAGACTGTCAATTCGGACAGTCTTTTTTCGTTATCCATAAAGGCTGTTTTCGCAGAGATTGTTGTTTTTAGTACATGCTTTTATCACGCATTTAGACTAGCATCGGGGCATCTTTTCTTAAAGTTTTTGCTATACCAATGGTTTCGAGGACTAAATATAGGGTCATGAGCAACAAAGTTTAAGAAAAGAGCCTCCATAAAAAAACATAATCACACCAAACTTAGGCAGATGAATATAATGCCTATAAGTTCTTTTAGCAGTTATTAAAAGAGGTGAAGATTGTAAATGGCTTTATATATTGATCCCGCATCTCCAAATGCTCAGTACATTTTTGACGTAAATAAAAGTCCCTTGTTCCAAAAGGATAATGAAAATTATATCAACATAGTAGGGACAAATCAGTTAAATACGCTGAAAAGTTCTCTTCTGGATATTTTCTTAAGTGCCAATAATGTGATCGAACCTCACTATCATCCAAATGCAGCCGAGTTAGTTTATTGTATATCTGGCTCTGTAACTGTATCTATGATGAACCCTTCTACAAAACAATTTCTCACATACACCATTACACCTGGGCAAGTAGCCAATATTCCGCAGGGCTGGTGGCATTATGATTTGGCTAATGTTGATAACACCCATTTCTTAGCCATTTTTGACGCGCCAAATCCAGAAGTAATATTAGGTTCTGATATCTTGAAATTCACTCCTGCAAATATCATGGCGGAAACCTATTGTCTAGATGAAAATCAATGGGAACAAACTATCGCACCAGTTAAACCCTCAACATATATAGGTCCATATACGAACTGCAATAGGAAAAGTATGTCTAGTCACTATGTAAATCACCATTATCAACACTATCCGGCATATCAGCAAATCCCTTATGGGCCTCAGTACCAAAGATATTAGGGAAAATAGAAATTAGCTACAAAATGATGATCAAAATGATACTCCCATATATGATGTTGGATGGGACAATTTAAAAATCTTTGTGACCTCTTGGCCTGTTATCGCTGAGGAAAGTCCCTGTGTATATATTGAGAATAGTCTTCTTTCATATATGTAATCAATCAATGGCGGATTTTTGTTTTTTAGATAAAAATCGAACCCATGCAATTAAAAGCCGAACCATCCAGAATGTGACTGTAAGAACTGAAAAAGTAAAAAAGCTGTTCCATCCTTTGCGATATCTCACCAAGCTTGTATTCTTTTCAAGCCAATTCTCAAACAAAGTCATCGGGGTACTAAAAAGAAAAACACTCAAAATGGTTTTAACTGGCTTCATTTTATAAGTGAATTGATTGTAAATAACACACAACAAAGGGAATATTATGTACAAAAATACAATATTTGAGTCAAATATTTTAGGGAAATAGCGATTAGGATAGAGAACATATTTTTTGTTAATAACAGGTGAATCAAGCAGTGTAGCAACTAGCGTTTTAAATAAATAAATAAGAAACCAGTCTTTTATCTCACCTTTTCTGCGGAAAAGTAACGACCATCCGCTCATTGAAAATAGGGTAATTAAGTTCAGTATTGTCCGATCCTTCATAATTTCACCTCAGTTGTAATATGTTCTTTTTTGTGAAAATTATGGGGTGAAATTTTATTTTGCAAAAAATAGATCCCATTTGTTTCAGGGATCTTTTTTTGGTTTTACTTTGATTATCATTCGTATGCATGTTGGCAGAAGCCGCACCTGTTGAGTAACAGAACCAAGCAGCCGGCAGGCAACAGAATAGATCACTGCTGATCGGTTGGGTAAAAGGCTTCAAGGTTATTGCCCATTTGAGCGTCTCCTTTACTTTCTTTATATAATATGAGAACAAATTGTGTAATTTTTCAAAATAGTATGAAATTATATTGTTTATTAGATTAAAATGTCTTAAAATAGGCTTGTACTATCACTTACCATTATAAGGAAGAAGGGAACATTGATGGGTAAAAAGCTGGGAAAATTGGCCGCAGTTTCAACATTGAGCGCGATGATGCTGTTCAATCCAATTTCATCTGTGTCACATGCAGCAGGTTCGGACAAGACAGCTGTACAGCAGGGAGTCAGTTCAAAGGTATTGGCTAATGCCAGTTACTTCGGCAATTTGCCGGATGATACACCTGTAACGGTTGATCTTGTGATGAAGATCAGAAATAAAAATCAGCTTGAGAACTACATTAAAGACACCGTGACTCCTAAAAGCCAAAATTATAGAAACTACCTTTCAACGGAGGAGTTTAAAAAGAATTTCGGCGCCGATCCCAACTTTATTAAGCTAGTAAAAGAGTATTTCAGCTTGTTTGGAATTAAGACAAATGTTTACCCAGATAATTTAATTATAACGGCGACAGGAACGGCAGGACAATTTAATAAAGCTTTCAGCATAACGCTGCAAAAAGCGAAATATAAGGGCAAAAACTTTCATGCCGCAAAGGGAACGCCTAAACTGCCGTCCAAAATCAGTAACAGCATTTTATGCATTCTTGGTTTGTCCGACTATTCCAATTTAACGGCTAAATCTGTCAAACAGGCCCCATTACTGGATAATGAGTCAAGCCCGGTAGGACCTCTAAGCCTTATGCCAAAAGATTTAATCAATCATTATAATGTACAGCCGCTGTATGATAAAGGGGCAGCAGGAAAAGGCCAAACGATCGGCATTGTCACGCTTGCTGATTTCAATACAGATGATGCCTATCAATACTGGAATGAAGCCGGAATCAACGTTAAGCCGGACAGAATCGAAAAGGTAAATGTGGATGGCGGATCCGGCTGGGATGGATATGAAGAAACAACGCTTGATGTAGAACAATCAGGATCTCTAGCACCGCAGTCTGACATTAAAGTATATGTAGGACCAAACAGTGATACAGGTTTTACAAATACTTTTGCAGAGGCGATTAATGAAAATAAATCGCAGCAGATTTCTGTCAGCTGGGGCGAAAGTGAGCCAGCCATTCAAAACCTGATAGAACAGGCAGCTGAGACACCTCAATATGCTGAAGTATTCAATCAGCTCTTTATGCAAGGAGCCGCACAGGGTATTTCCATGTTTGCTGCTTCCGGTGATGAAGGGTCTTATGATGCTGCAAGGGAGTTCGGCTTGGAATCAGATGTACCTGGCGCTGCTTCTCTTTCTGTTGATAATCCAGCAGACAGCCCTTATATTACAGCGGCAGGAGGCACAACACTTCCGTTCCATTTCCATTCCACTGCGTACAACGTTGACGTGAGTAATGACAAAGAACGTGCATGGGGCTGGGATTATTTATATTCCTACTTCGATGCAAGAGGACTGAATAATCCGACTGGATGGGGAGATCGTTACCTTGCAGGAGGCGGCGGAGGATTTAGCCAGATGTTCCCGACACCGGACTACCAGCAAGGCGTTCCAGGCGTCAATAAATTCACCGCTGTTCAGCAATGGACACCAAATGCTGATCAAACATCATTAACCCGAAATGCCACACCTGTTCTTGTCAAAGGAAAAGGCAAAGGACGAAACATGCCTGACCTTTCAATGAACGCTGATCCATATACAGGCTATGCGGTTTATTACAGTGATGCGGGTGCTGCAGGAACAAATTCCGGTTATGCCACATTTGGAGGCACATCGTTTGTATCTCCGCAGCTTGCGGGACTGTCAGCTCTCATCAACAGTTCGAATAAAAGCCAGACTGGCTTCTGGAATCCGCAGATTTACCGTTTTGCTGAAGAGTCTGACTCACCGCTGCACCCATTAAACAGTTCTGGTACTGACAATGATAACGGCTATTACACAGGTACTCCTGGAACGGTTTACAACCAGGCAACAGGACTTGGAACACCTGATGTGGCTGCACTTGCGAGTCATTTTGAAAAAGGGAACCGCAGCAACCGTTAAATCTGAATAAAAGTTAAGAGGCGTATGAATCCTTCATGCGCCTCATTTTTTGTTATTAGTAAAGCATGATATCATATTCCATAAAGGTAAGAAGGAGGCAGAGACATGGCAATTGACGCTGTAAAATCTCATTTTAGACACTGGAATCGTGAAGATGATGTCATGGAATTTGATGCATCAAGTGCAACGGTTTATCAAGCTGCTGAAACGATCGGGGTTATCCCTGCGAGAATAGCAAAGACGCTTTCTTTTAGAGGAAGAGAAGAAAAAGCCATATTGGTTGTAGCAGCTGGCGATGCCAGAATCGATAATCCGAAATTCAGGGATGCCTTTGGTTTAAAGGCCCGCATGTTAAGTCCCGATGAGGTGCTGGAACAAACTGGCCACGCTATAGGAGGCGTCTGTCCTTTTGGACTGGCAAATGAATTGGATGTTTTTCTGGACGTTTCTCTTAAACGCTTTGAAACAGTTTATCCTGCATGCGGAAGCGCGAACTCTGCAATTGAATTAACGTGTGAAGAATTGCACCAGTATTCCTCAGCTAAAGGCTGGGTGGATGTTTGTAAAGGGTGGGAGTAATTTCGCAGAAAATGCGGTGATAATACATACAGGGTCATTGCTTTAATACCCAACTTTTTTTGAGATCAAAAAAAAAACTAAAGTTTAATAGGAGTATTAGATGAGAAGAAGGTAAGTAATATAGCATGGAGATTACCTTCAAGCTGAGTTTTACAGTGATAATGAAAGAGGTGTTTATTTGAAACGCCTCTTTTGTTATTTCTATCTCATTTTTTCTGGACTTTCAAATAGCAGATCTATATAGTTAAATGCATTCGGGCGTCCCATAGGAGTGACTACATGACAGAAGAGGATTATGACCAATTGATGAACATCAGGACAGGGATGAGTTTGAAGGATATGAACAGGACGATGAATATTCATTATCATCCATATGAACCGACACCTTATTCTGCGCTGGAAAAGCTCTTTCATCAATATGAGCTGAAAAGCAGTGATCATGTAGTGGACTTTGGATGCGGAAAAGGACGGCTTGTGTTTTACATTCATCATTTGTTTCAAGCTTCTGTGACAGGAGTCGAAATGAACGAGACTCTGTATGAGGAAGCTATTGAAAACAAAGAGTATTATTTAGAAAATAGCCATGAAACCGAAGATGGGATCCAATTCCAATGCTGCCTTGCAGAAGAGTATGAGATTGATCCAATGGATAACCGGTTTTACTTTTTTAATCCATTTTCCATCCAAGTCTTCTATAAAATCATAAACAATATATTGCTTTCAATGGAAAAGGCAGAACGGGATGTGGAACTTGTTTTATACTATCCGTCTGAAGAATACATCATGTTCCTGGAAAATCAGACGATTTTTGAATTGAAAGAGCAGGTGCAGCTGCCTGGATTATATGAGAATAATCCTGCTGAGAAGTTTTTGGTTTATTCTGTGCCTTATTGATCGTAAATACATCCTTTTTGTTTGTCATTTCTTTGAAAATATACGAAAACTCCGTTAGAAAATTCTGAGCCTGCAAAAATTAAGTTACGCCTTCGTCCTCAATTTTATAAACAGTCACTGTTCTTTAATAACCATAAGAGGGTCTATCACTTCAGTATGTTCTCCAGTATTAATCCATTTTTTCTCATAGTATCGACTCCGTCTAAAATAAAGGAGTTATAAGGAGTCTTTTCATAATTCAATCATCACCCTTAGATTTATAAAATGCTAATAGAAAAACTTTCTATTCTGGATTGCCGCTGCAGGAGGAAATGGCTAGCAGCAAGCAGGAAATGTAAATTACTAAA
The DNA here is from genome assembly GCF_049220665.1 of Chryseobacillus diguaensis. Classification (NCBI taxonomy): domain Bacteria; kingdom Bacillati; phylum Bacillota; class Bacilli; order Caryophanales; family Bacillaceae; genus Chryseobacillus; species Chryseobacillus diguaensis. Next base: position 14,674 of record NZ_JBMKNV010000011.1, on the reverse strand, counting down.
AAGGGCCAGTGTTGGTCCTTTTCTTGTTTAAGTGAAAATTAAGAAATTATTAGATTGACTTTTCTGAATATTTATTTAGAATAAAATTAGATACAAGATTTTCAAAACTGTGTTTTGTAATATAAAACAAAGAGAGTGGAATCATGCCAATCATACAATCTGTTGACCGCGCTCTTCAAATTCTTGATTTATTTGATGAGTATACAACTGAGCTGAAAATAACAGAGATAAGTGAATTAATGAATTTGCACAAAAGTACCGTTCATTCATTACTAAAAACACTGCAGAAGAAGGGTTACATTAGACAAAATGAAGAAAACGGGAAATATGCGCTTGGAATGAAGCTGTTTGAAAGAGGAAACTACATAATTCAATCTTTAGACATTAGACAGGTTGCGAAAAAATATTTACTGGATTTGTCACTTGCCACTGGCCAAACGACTCATCTTGCCATCATGGATGGAAAAGAAGGAGTTTATATGGATAAGATGGAAGGTTCAAAAGCTGTTATTTTATACTCCCGGATCGGGAGACGTATTTCTTTGCATTGTTCAGCTGTGGGCAAGGCACTGATTGCATTTAACCCGTCAGAAGACATTAAAAAACTTTTAAAGGACTATGTTTACTACAAACAAACTGAAAACACCATTACCAATGAAGTTGATTTTATGGGGGAACTAGAGAAAGTTCGTAATGAAGGCTACTCCATTGATGATCAGGAAAATGAACCAGGCGTGCGATGTGTAGCAGTACCGATTCGAAACTACAAGAATCAAGTCATTGCAGCAATCAGTATTTCCACTCTCGCAGCGAGTGTAGATGATCATCAATTAAATGAATTCATTGAAATGCTAAAGCAAGCTTGCTCAGAAATATCAGAGCAGATGGGATATGGGACTCCGGTAAGAACATGAGAGTCCCGCCTTTTTTAACGTAAAACCAAAACTTGGTTTTATAATATAAAACAAATTGGAGGGAATGGAATGAGAATTATTCGTTATACTGATTTAAATTTAGAACCTGTTTTAGCAGCTTTGACTGCTTCAGGAGAGGTATATCCTCTGCCGCAAAAAGATTTTATTGAATTATCTCAACAAGCAGAACAAAGTAATCTTTCTATTTCGGACTTAATTGAAAGCGCTATCTTTAATTTAAATCCACTCCCGCAAACTGTAGAAGATTTGAATCTGATTGTACCGCTTGAAGCACCGGAGGTTTGGGCATCAGGTGTTACATATGAAAGGAGCAGGGAAGCAAGAAACTATGAATCTACTGGAGGGAATCATGATTCAGAGACATTTTATGACCTGGTTTATGATGCAAAACGTCCAGAACTTTTCTTAAAGTCGACTGCAGCACGTACTGTTGGTCCAAATGAGGCAGTGTGTCTCCGAAGTGATTCACAGTGGCAAATTCCAGAACCTGAATTAGGACTAATCATTAATAGTAAGGGGGTAATTCTCGGTTATACGGCAGGCAATGATATGAGCTGTCGGGATATAGAGGGAGAAAATCCGCTTTATCTGCCTCAGGCGAAAATATGGAAAAATGCTTGTTCCATTGGACCTTCTATTCTTCTCGCAGATGCAGTGAAAGATCCTTATCAATTTTCCATTACATGCAGAATTTACAGGGATGGCCATAAAATTGTGGAAGAGATGTCAAGCACTAAGCAGCTGAAGCGAACATACGAAGAACTTGTTTCGTATCTGATAAAGGACAATCAGATATTTGATGGTACAGTACTTTTAACAGGGACTTCCATTGTTCCCCCTACAGATTTTACTTTGCTTGAAGGAGATGAGATCGAAATAGAAATCTCTGATATAGGAATCTTGAAAAATTGTGTCCAGCTAGCTGCTAAGACAGAATCAGTTTTATAAAAAGTAAAAATACAAGAATTTCAGATAGGGGGGTTATTTAAGATGGCGGGATACAAAACCATTATGATGAAACCACATGATAAAGTAGCGGTTGCACTAATGGATATTCCAGCAGGAGCTCAAGTTGAAGTACAGTGTCAAAATCAGATCTTTTCAATTGAAATCAAAGAAGATATTGCATTTGGTCATAAATTTGCGGTTGTCTCTATTTCATCTGGAGCAGATATTCTCAAGTATGGTGAAGTCATTGGAAAAGCAACAAGAGATATTGCATGCGGTCAACATGTTCATATTCACAATCTTGAAGGGAAACGCGGAAGAGGGGATTTAATCCATGCAGAATCTTGAAAGAAAATTTTGGGGTTACAGGCGTCCTGATGGCAAGGTTGGCGTAAGAAATCATGTGCTGATATTGCCCACTATTACTTGCGCGACCCAAGCAGCCAAACAAATTACAGAATTAGTTTCAGGAACTGTTTCATTTATTCATCAGCATGGTTGTGCTCAAGTGGGAGTTGATTATGAGCAAACGTTCAGAACTTATGTCGGAATGGGGGCAAATCCAAACGTCTTTGGAGTGGTCGTTCTTGGCTTGGGATGCGAAACCCATCAAGCCAGAAGTGTGGCAGGAGAACTTGAAAAAACAGGGAAACCTGTCAGGGTAGTTTCTATACAAGATCACGGAGGTACACTTGGGGCTATTGCAGAAGGCGCAAAAATCGCAGCAAGATTGGTTCAGGATGCATCAGCACAAATGAGAGAACCGTTTTCGTTTAGCGAACTGATTGTGGGTACCGAGTGCGGAGGTTCGGACGCCTGTTCGGGTTTATCAGCGAATCCTGCAGTGGGAGCAGTCAGTGATCTCCTCGTTGAACATGGGGGAACGGCAATTCTGGCAGAAACAACAGAATTAATAGGAGCAGAACATCTTTTGGCTCAGCGAGCGGTCAATGACAGGACAGCAAAACGTGTATATGAAGTCATTGATGCAATGGAGAATCGAGCAATTACAATGGGTGTGGACATTCGGACTGGAAACCCAAGTCCAGGCAACATTAAGGGCGGTTTAAGTTCATTGGAAGAAAAGTCACTGGGTGCATCCAATAAATCAGGAACCAGCCCATTGCAGGAAGTAATTGACTATGCACAAGTTCCGACAAAAAAGGGTCTTGTCTGGATGGATACACCAGGTCATGATATAGAGCAACTAACCGGTATGGTTGCAGGAGGAGCACAAGTAGTCTTGTTTACAAGCGGAAGAGGTACTCCTACTGGATCTCCCATTGCACCTGTTATCAAAATCTCTACTAATACGATGATGTATGAAAATATGGAAGATAACATGGATTTAAATGCAGGCACAATTATTGAAGGACTTGAAACGATTGAGGGTGTCGGAGAACGTATTTTTGAGGAAATTGGATTTGTGGCTTCAGGAAAGCTGACAAAAGCAGAAATACTGAAGCAGCATGACTTTGGCATATGGAGAATAGGCCCGACATTTTAACCCATTTGAAAGGAGCAATTAATCATGACAACGATTACAAAAGCAAAAAATTACTTGAATTATATTAATGGCGAATGGATGGAATCAATTACTCAAGATGTAAGAGTTAACGAAAATCCCGCTAATCGAAAAGACATTGTAGGTTCTATTCAGCTCTCCAGTGCAGAGGATACAGACAAAGCGGTAGCCGCAGCCCAAAAAGCTCAAAAAGAATGGCGCCGTCTTTCAGGAGCAGCAAGAGGAGATTATTTATTTAAAATTGCTCACCAAATGGAACTTCGTGCTGATGAAATAGCCAAAACAATGACAAGAGAAATGGGCAAGTCACTCCCTGAGTCAAAAGGAGAAACAATGAGAGGGATTGCTATTTTAAGATATTACGCAGGTGAAGGGATGCGCAAAATGGGAGATGTCATTCCTTCTACTGACAGTGAGGCATTAATGTTTACAACGCGCGTTCCACTTGGAGTAGTCGGCGTTATCTCTCCGTGGAATTTCCCTGTCGCTATTCCAATTTGGAAAATGGCACCCGCCCTTGTTTACGGAAATACCGTTGTCATCAAACCAGCCTTAGATGGAGCGATTACTGCAGCAAAGGTCATGGAGTGCATAGATGAAGCGGGTTTACCGGCAGGTGTAGTGAATATGGTAACAGGATTTGGTTCTGAGGTGGGAGAGAGAATAGTGAACCATCCGGATGTAAACGGGATCACGTTTACAGGATCTAATGCAACAGGAAAGAGAATTGGTCAAGCGGCATTGGCAAGGGGTGCCAAATACCAGCTTGAGATGGGAGGGAAAAACCCTGTCATCATCGCAGCGGATGCTGACTTAGAGGCAGCAGTTGAAGGAACGATTAGCGGAGGTCTTCGATCGACAGGGCAAAAGTGTACGGCAACAAGCCGGGTATTTGTCCAGTCAGAAGTATATGAAGCCTTTAAAGAAAAGCTATTGGATAAAGTGAAGCAAATCAAAATCGGAAATGGCATAGAAGAAGATACATGGATGGGACCATGTGCAAATGAAAATCAGCTGAATACCGTCCTATCTTACATTGAAAAAGGAAAATCGGAGGGTGCTTCCTTGATTTTTGGAGGAAGGAGGTATCAGGATAATGGCTTGGAAGAAGGTTATTTTGTCGAACCAACGGTGTTTGAAGATGTGACAAATGATATGATCATCGCCCAGCAGGAAATCTTCGGCCCAGTTCTTGCCCTCATTAAAGTTGATACGATCGAAGAAGCTCTTTCATTGGCTAATGACGTAGAGTTTGGACTCAGCGCATCCATTTATACGAAAGATATTGGAACGATGCTCTCATTTATTAATGAAATGGAAGCTGGTCTTGTGAGAATAAATGCTGAAACAGCAGGAGTTGAGCTTCAAGCACCATTTGGCGGGATGAAGCAATCCAGTTCCCATTCCAGAGAACAAGGCCAGGCAGCGGTTGAATTTTTTACTTCTATTAAAACAGTTTTTGTAAAACCTTAAAAATTTCCCGGGAAGATTCAGCTGAAAAGGCAATCAGTGGCCTGATAGAAATAGTCATTTATTCAGGTCACTGTTTTATGCCGCAGATCTATAAAAATACTTTGCGAACTCAGACTTGTCAAAAATGAAAGGGTTTACAAAATGAGATAAACGCTATGGTTTTCAAAAAAGGAGAAAGGATCGATGAAAGATGCCTCAAAATATTCTCAGCCATCAAGATCTAAGGGAATTGGTTAAAAATAAACTAACGCAAGTAAATGTCCCTTCAGACCACGCTCAAATCGTAGCAGATGTCTTAGTACATGCAAACTTGCGGGGGGTCGACTCACATGGGGTACTGAGAACGGAACACTATGTTAAGAGAGTAAAAGAAGGCGGACTAAATGTATCCCCAAACATTCAAGTGAAAAAAACAGGTGCAGTTTCCGCTGTTCTAGATGGTCATGATGGGTTTGGCCATGTTGTTGCTCAAAAAGCGATGGAAACAGCCATTCAATTGGCAAAGACAAATAAAGTCGGCATTGTTGGAGTTGTGAACAGCAGCCATTGTGGTGCGCTATCCTACTTTGTTAATCAGGCAGCCGAAGAGAACTTGATTGGAATTGCAATGACTCATACAGATAAAAGCGTTGTACCATTTGGTGGGGCAGCTCCCTTTTTTGGAACAAATCCGATAGCATTTGGTTTCCCCGCGAAAAGGCATAAACCGATCATTTTAGATATGGCCACAAGTGAAGTGGCTCTTGGAAAAATTCTAAACGCAAGAGAAAAGAACAGCAAGATACCGGAAAATTGGGGCGTTGATGAAAAAGGTAACCCAACAACCGACCCTTTCAAGGTATTATCCCTGCTGCCATTTGGCGGAGCAAAAGGATATGGGCTTGCTTTGGCTGTTGATGTACTTTCAGGTATTCTAACCGGTTCTGCATTTGGACCTCATATTCAGCCAATGTATGATAAGTACAATCAGATGAGAAAGTTAGGGCATTTTGTTTGTGCGATAGATCCATCGATATTTAATAGTGGGGGATCTTTCTTGGAGGATGTTGACCGTTTGATAGATGAACTTCATGAAGTTCCAGCAGCCAATCATTTTGATAAGGTAATGGTCCCAGGGGAACCAGAACAAATCAATGAAACAAATAATTTAGCAAAAGGAATACAATTGCCTGATTCAGTTTATCAATACCTGACGAACTCATGAACTAATAGATTCAATAAATTATTCTTCTTTTTGGAAGGCAAACGATTCTATGTTTAATAGTCAGAAAAGTAAAAACTATCTGTATTTTAAGTGAGTATAAAAATTGATAAGGAGGAATTATCATGAGCATGGAATTGGAAAAGAATCAGGAAATAAAAAATCAGTCTAAGCCGAAAATAAAAAAAACAAATGTACGCTGGAAAATTTCTATTCTGTTGTGGGCAGCAATCGCTGTTAACTATCTAGATCGAACAGTTCTTTCCGCAACTACTCCCGAATTGATGAAAGATTTCGGTCTCAACGCTGCAGAAATGGGGCTAATTATGTCGGCTTTTTTTTGGAGCTATGCTTTATTTCAAATCCCTGCTGGATGGCTTGCAGACAAAGTGGGCCAGAGATTCTCCCTTGCTTTTAGTGTAGCTTGGTGGTCGGTTGCAACTGCTCTGACGGCGGCTAGCCAAGGATTAAAATCTCTCCTTATTTTCAGGGTGCTTCTTGGAGTAGGAGAAGCTGGTGCTTACCCAAGCAGTGCAGGGGTCACCGCAAAATGGTTTCCAGACAAGGAACGCACAAGAGTATCTGCCATTTTTGACAGCGGTTCCAAAGTGGGTACTGCTTTAGCTATGCCGTTCGTCGTTTGGCTTATGACTGCATATGGATGGAAAGTACCATTTATTGTATCAGGATTATTGGGATTAATTTGGGTGTGTATATGGTGGGCATACTATCGTGATCCAGAAAAACACATGTATGTTAGTAAAGATGAATTAAAATATATACGTGATGGACAAGTGAAAAAGGACGGACTTAACCAAATCAAGCCTATAAAGTGGTATGAACTTTTAAAATACCGGAACATATTAGCGATGTGTGTCGGTTTTTTCTTGCTAAATTATGCTATTTACTTTTTTATTACTTGGTTTCCAACCTATCTGGTTAATGATCGAGGATTTGAGTTGATGAAAATGGGCTGGGTGTCCATGATTCCACCTTTATTCGGATTATTGGCAGAACTTGCGGCTGGGGCGTTTTCAGATCATCTTTATTCAAAGGGACATTCCCTTACATTTGTCCGTAAATTAAACCTCGTCGGGGGAATGCTGCTTGCCACTTCCATTGCTTTTGCAGGGCTAGTCAGTTCACCAGTTCTTTCCATAGTATTGATGTCTATTTCTTATGGAGGGCTAACTACTGCGGCATGTGCAATATGGTCACTGCCGGGAGATGTTGCCCCTCCCAATATGACTTCAGTGGTAGGAGGCCTGCAGAACTGTGTTTCCAATTTTGGAGGCATACTCGGTCCAATAGTAACAGGATTTATTATTTCTGCAACTGGATCCTTTATTCCGGCACTTATTGTTTCGGGCGTGGCTACTTTGCTGGGTGCGATCACCTACATGTTCTGGCTCGGAAAAGTTGAACCGATTGTGCCAAAGTCAGGACCTGCCGATAAAACGGTTGCCATGTAACCACAAGCAAAATGATTCGATACAGAGCAAATTTGAACTGAAGTATTAAATAAAGGCTGTTTCGCAAAGATTGTTGTTATTAGTATGGACTAATTAAAATTTGCAATTGTATTTTTCCTCTAAATTGACTTATTTTGATGAAAAAACAACAAAGATTTAAGAAAAGAGCCTAAATAAATGATTCTTTAAAATAGAATAGCAAATTGAGCGGACAGTAATGAAAGTTAACTTTCATTACTGTCCTTTTAGTATGATCTCTATTGGTCATTTATTTGAATGCAGCTAAAAGGGAACAACCATTTAAAATAGAATATATTCATAATAAGGAGAGTGGTATCGTGGAGAAAAAGACTTTAATGATAGAATCCCTGCCTGGATATGAACCAGAAATTGGCCGTTCACTATGGTGTTTAGAAGATGTACGCCAAACTTTATTATCAAAATTAGCAGGCATCAGCCAAAGGGTGCTTGATGCAAGATCAGATGAAAGACAGTCAATCGGTTCTTTGTTATATCATATTGCTTACATAGAGGCAGACTGGTTATATGAAGAAGTGCTCATGACTGGATGGGACCCAGAGATGCGTTCAATGTTTACAGTAAGTCACCGAACGGAAAATAATGAATTAATGCATGTAGAAGGGCAAAGCCTAGATGAACATTTTGAACGTCTGCGCAAGGTTCGGGAAGTTTTTCTTTCTCATTTTCGCTCAATAAACATGGAAGATTGGCGAAAATCGAGGATTCTTGAAAACTACGATGTGACACCTGAATGGGTGGTTTATCACCTGATAGAGCATGAAGCACATCACAGGGGGCAAATCTTTCAGCTTCTTAGCAAGCTGCAGAGTCTGTAATAGCAGAAGAAAAACTGAATGAAAAAAATAGAGTAATCATTTATCTTGAATTATATGGAATTATACCTATTGCTCGAAGGGATAATATATAGTAAAATGAATGGGAACATTAGTTCTGTTTGCGTCAAAAAAAATACAAAAGAGGTGTCTAATATGTTGAGTCTTCATCCTTACTTAGTAATGAATGGAAATGGGCAGGAAGCGGTTAAGTTTTATGAACATGCATTTGGTGCAGAAGTGCTGTCAGTTCAGAAGTTTGGGGATATGCCTGACAATCCGGAATATCCAATGCCTGCTGAAGCAAAAGACCGTGTTATGAACGCGCATTTAAAAGTCGGGGACACTGATTTGATGCTTTCTGATACAATGCCGGGTATGCCATATCAAGTTGGAGACCATGTGACAATCGCTGTCTCCATTGACGACATTGAAAAGTCCAAAGAAATCTTCGGCAAGCTTGAAGATGGAGGAAAAGTTATCATGCAGCTACAGGAAACATTCTGGAGCCCTTCCTACGGACAAGTTACGGACAAATTTGGCGTTACTTGGCAAGTTTCAACCCTGCCTGCTGAAAATAAATAATGGCTCTTTTCTCAAACTTTGTTGCTGATGACCGTATTTTTAGTTCAAAAAACCATCGGTAAGGCAAAAACTTTTTGATGCCCCGAAGCTAGATTTAATGTGTGATAAGAGCTTGTACGACAAAGAACAATCTTTGAGAAATCAGCTAAAATAATAAAACCAAAAGGACAGAGCTGAAAACAATCAGTGCTGTCCTTTTTTGTTCATTTCATTGTTCAATAAAAGTGAAGCACAGAAGGGTCAAAAGCTGCCATAAAATCCGCCCATCTTTTTAATGAAAAATGTTGTTAAGACCCCACATAATGATGGCTGCTACTGGAACAAGCACCCAGACGTTGGCCCCAAAGGAATGGGGCTGATGTAATTTTGACTCCAAGTGATCAATTTTTTTGCTTAGTTCATCAATCTTTTTCTCAAGTGCATCTTGATTCACCTTCTCTAATTCACTCATCCTCATCCGCCTCTCCTTATTTTCTTCTTTATCTGTATTAGCTGACGATGGAAAATAGACCTCTTAGGGTCTTGCCTCTACATACCATTTTAAAAAACAAACCAGTTTTTAATGATATATCAATGTTCAAGACCATTTTAAAAGTGAACCAGCATAAGATTGAGTTGTTGAAATTATATATTTTTTTTAGCTGTGTAATTTAGTTGTTGGATATTTATGTTAAATTTAATCTTAAAGGGGGAAAGCCATTTTAGGACTATGTATTGTTTTTAGTTCATGGTTTATTTCGCAATCTTTAAAATCTAATCAGATAAACAGCGATAAAACCCAAAAGCTACAAAGTGAAACATTAGATAGGTACGAATTTATTAAAGTTGAAAGTGATTACTTTATCATATTTGATAAACAAACTGGAGAATATTGGAATCAAGTTGGTGGTTCTGACTGGAGAGTACAGAAATCAATTCCGACTCGAGCAAATTAAAATGTTAATCCATTGTAATCGGGTGTGAGGCTAACCGGGAACTTCATATAAGTGAGTGTTCTCTTTATTCTGCACCAATAACTCATAAAAAAAGAGCATCTTCACTGATGCTCTTCTTCATTATACGATATCTTTTTTAGAGGCCGCCTCAGCTAATTGTTTCTTAAGAATCGTCCGGAAAATAAGCCTAATAAGTGGCGGCACAGCCAGGAAAATAAACAAAATCCGAAACAGCTGATAGCAGACAACAACGGAGAGATCAGCATTGACTTCTTTCGCAATCAGCGCCATCTGGTCCATTCCACCAGGAGAGAGGCTTAAGAAGGCTGTGACAAAGTTCACGCCATGCATTTTGGCTAAAAGATAACTCAAGCCAATAGAACCGGCAATCAGAATGGCTCCGCTCATGACAGCAAGGAGAATAATTCTGGTTTTGTGCTTCAGATGCTCCGGCTTCAGCATCAGGCCGATATAAGTTCCAATCATGAGCTGCGAGATGTTCAGGATCAGCTGCGGCAAGGGAGGTCCGTTATAGCCGGATAGATTGAGTACAATCGTCGCAATCATCGGGCCGAGCATGTAGGCGGTCGGCAATTTTAGTTTGCTTCCGATCAAGGCACTTGCCGTACAAATAACCGCAAATAAAAAAATATGAGGAAACAATCCGCTCCAGCTTTCAGAAGCTGTATTCACCGCATCGTGAACAGGGTGATGGCCTGAGCTGCCAAAGAGCGGGCTGAAAATCAGCAGCGGCACAAAGAAAACAATCATCATAAGCCGGGAAACCTGCAAAAAGGTGACAACGGTAATATCAATTCCTTTTGTTTCCTCAGCCAGAGGAATCATCTGGCTAAGCCCGCCTGGAATACTTCCCATTAGTACTGTGGGAAAAGAGATTCCAGATAATTTTGACACGATAAGTCCAATAACTCCGGCAAAAATCAGCACCAGGGCTGTCAGCAGAATCATGGAGGGCAGCTGCTGGCTGATTTGATGAAGGGTCTCCATCGTAAAGGACAGCCCGATCGTATAACCGATAATGATCATCCCGGAATTGCGGATTTGTGACGGCCAATAGGGTCTCACTTTTGTAATGAGTTTTGTTCCAAGCAAAACGAACACCATAGATCCGAGAAGCCAGGGGATCGGCATGTGAATCAATTGAAAGACTATTCCTCCGACTACTGCATATAGCAGCGTCATCAGAAAGAAAAGGGTTTTATTTTCCGGCACAGCTGCATTCCTTCTTTTCTTTAGGGATTTCCAATACTTCTACTATACAGGAAAAATGCTTTACCTTGAAAGGAGGTTAATTCTTTTTTAAATTCATTTCCATCCCGCTTATTAACCGCTGGAATGGAATCTTCTTGTGATAAGGCGGGGGCAAAATTGCCAAAGGACCCTTCTTCTATAACATTGATTGAAGTTTATAAGGTGGTTGAAGTTGTCCAAGGAAAATGAATGGTTCAGTGTGCATGAAAATACGCACCCTGATTGCACCGTACGTTCTACCCTGGCTACTGAAATAATAGGTCCTATAAAAAAGGTCAACAAGTAAAAACTGTTAACCTTAAAATACGAACGCACCCATTACTTTAAGTGATATGTTCACAATCTACTTTATAAATAAGGAAAAGTTGAGCGAGTTGTAATAAGTTAATATAAAAATTAAGGACTAAGTGGCTAAAGCCACCAGTCCTTTTATGTGTGGAGAGATAACATTCTTGATAATTAAATATAAAAAAGTTCTTTTCGGAATTAATAATCTCAATTGTCGCTATTAAATTGTGTTTTAAAAATATCGTACATTTTTGCTACATGTTGGTCGATTTCATCCCGCGACATACGCATGGCGTCCACTGAAGTACCATATCCAATTTCCTTTTTACCCTCTTCTAGCCCTTTGAAAATTCCATCTGCGAAAGCATCTAATGGTTCTCCAAACGTGTGTAAACCGACTCCGCCTAAATCTGTATTCACTGCTGGAGGAGCAACTTCAATTACCTTTACAGATGTATCAGAGAGTTGGTATCTTAGACTCATTGTAAAGGAATGAAGGGCCGCCTTTGTAGCCGAATAAATTGGAGCAAACATAGCTGGTGTAAAAGCTAACCCAGACGTCACATTAATGATAGACGCATCTTCTTTTGTTGCAAAAAATGGAGCAAACAGCATAGATAAATGGAAAGGTGCTTCAATATTTGTATTAATTTCTTTATTAAAATAGCCCCAATCTTTCTTCACATCTGCATTTAGCACATTAATACGTTGTTGAATCCCTGCATTGTTAACTAACACATTCAATTCTGGATAGTTGGCTGTTACCCAATCAAACAATTCTACTCGTTCGGATTCAATAGAAACATCAACTACACGAGTAACAATGCTAGGGAATTTTTCTTTTACATTTTGAAGTACATTTTCACGTCGCCCACAAACAATAACTTTACTTCCAGCTTTGATAAAGCGCTCTGCAAAAGCTAATCCTATTCCAGAACCTCCGCCTGTAATAAGTATCGTATTTCCTGAAAGTTTCATTATAGTTCCTCTTTTCCGTTAATTAATATACAACAAATTATATTACCATCAGTTACTAATTAATCTTTCTTTATTCTGCAAGTACTTTTCGTATAGCGTGTAATCTTTTCGTTCATCACCCTTAAAGAATTTCACCATAGTGAATGAAAGTTTTAAAGGTTACTGACTTTCCATCAACGATTCACTTATTGACTTCGGTTGTACCTTGGGCTTCTTAATAATCAATGATCATGTTTTCCTCAAGAAGTTAAGAAAAACCTCCTCTTTTCTAATATGTTCTTAATGGTCAACGCGTTGACTATTGTTTCAAAGAAATATTACAATGAATTTTATATAAACTCAATAATCAATAGAAACAAATATGTTCATTAATAAACAAATTAAAAGCTGTGTCTTCCAATTGATTAAGTTCATTGCGGCTTTTTTACTATGTGAAGAAGTGTACTTAAACTAAACTGCCCGTTCGTATTATAAGGTCACCAGATATTTCTGGTTGACCATTTTTTATTTGGTCTTATTATAGCAGTAGCCAGGGTAGAACGTAACTGCCCGTGGGGCTTAGACCCCGTCAGCTAAACGGTTCGCCCCCTACTTGTAGAAACATGATTGAGGCTGGTTGGGACTTAGATCTCGTATAACAAGCGAAGCTGTGACACTGCATGGAGGAATTAGGGGTACTGGCAAATTACTAGTTTAGGAGGAGGATTCCGAAATGAATCCAGTCATTGGTCTGGATGTTTCAAAAGGGGAAAGTCAAGTTCAGGCATTTTTAGATAAAGGCAAGCCATATCGTAAGAGTTCTAAAGTTTCTCATACTATTGAAGGTCTTGATTTCCTAGTAAAGTTTCTGGAGGAAGTAAAGAGAGAAACAGGTAAGAAACCGCCTATCGTCCTAGAAGCAACAGGACATTATCATGCCTCTGTTGTTCAATACTTGGATGACCGTGGATATTTATTGATAATCATTAATCCTTTGATTTCTTATAAGGCTAAAAGTTCAAGTCTTCGGAAAGTAAAGACAGATGCAGTCGATGCTTACCATCTCTGCGAGCTGTTTTATAAAGAGGATCTAGAGCCTTATAAAAAGCGAGGAGTTCAACTTTTAAACCTTCGGAATCTTACAAGGCAGCACGAGAATATAACGGGGGTAATGATCCAAACAAAGCTTCAATTTCAAGCAATTTTGGACCAGGTCTTCCCCGAATATAGAGGGGTTTTTGGTGACTTATATTCAGTAGTGTCACTGTTAACTCTTTCAGAGTTCCCCTCATCAGAAGATATATTAGAGGCAAGTGTAGAAACAGTAGCTGATAAAATCGCTGAATTATGTAAAAGTCGTTCATACAGATGGGCGAATGAAAAAGCTATTCAGCTCAAAGCAGCAGCAAACCGAAATCCGTTTGAAAAGACTGTATATCAGAGCCATATTTTAAGTCTTGGTATGTATATAAACATCATTCTTCAATACAAAGAGCACCTATCCAATTTAGAGTCTGAGATAGATGCCCTCGCTAAAGAAATTGAAGAATATAATATTATCAAATCTATCCCTGGTATCGGAGAAAAGATCGCTGCAACGATCATTTCTGAAATTGGTGAGATAGATAGATTTACAGATCCTAAAAAGTTGGTAGCTTTCGCTGGAGTTGATCCAAGTGTATTCGAATCTGGTAAGTTTACAGCCACCAAAAATCGAATCACAAAAAGAGGATCAAGTAGGCTTCGTCACGCCTTATATATGGCTGTTCGTTGTGCTATACGTGACTGTCGAAAGAGCAAAACAAGCGATGAAATCATTCCTCGTAATAAGAAATTACGAGAGTTCTATGATAAAAAACGTGAAGAAGGAAAACCTTTTAAAGTAGCTGTCATTGCATGTGTAAATAAGCTCTTACATTGGATATTTGCCCTTTTAAAGACGAGAACTACTTTCCAAGATATTGCTTAATACTTAAAACTAACCAAAATGTACAAAACCTTCCAAAAGCCATTAACGGAAGGTTATTTGGCATACACATTTTTAGTATAGCATGAGATATTTTGATTTTTTATTGAAAAATATTGACAAACTATTAGCTGGTTTAGTGGAACAAGAAAAAAAGAGCTGCCGCAGCAACCCCGTATTGAAATTAATTCTATTTAATACCCTTCCCACCCATTGTTTGTAGGGTGCTAATTCTCTCTATTCCAGTAATGATTTGTTTTGCC
>NZ_JBMKNV010000010.1:0-142768 GCF_049220665.1 Chryseobacillus diguaensis | reverse complement strand
GTTACTCACCCGTCCGCCGCTGATCTCCGAAGAGATCCGCTCGACTTGCATGTATTAGGCACGCCGCCAGCGTTCGTCCTGAGCCAGGATCAAACTCTCCAATAAAGTGTTTGATTAGCTCTTAAAAATAAAACTTGAATTAACGTTGGCATTTCGTTCTGTTTAGTTTTCAAAGATCATTTTCTTGCATTTTAACTTCGTGTCTTTTTTGTGACATTCGCTCAGAAGCGACCTTTTTAATATATCATTTCACCAAGGAGATGTCAACACTTTTTCTAAAAAATTCGCTGCCGATTTAGCTAATTAGCTACCTGCTCAGCAGCGACGCTTATTAATATATCACCTATAAAAACCTAAGTCAACAACTATTTTGAAATAGAATATGTTCGATGAAAAATTTGCTGGCCCTTTGTTTCAACCTTTACAACCTCGATCAGATGTTTTTCGATTAGAAACTCAATTAAAATACCTAAATCAACGGAATAATATTGAATTTCAGGGTGCTCCAGAAGCTCGGCAAAATACCAATTATCCTTTTCTTCCATAATAGAAAGAAGATGAGCTGCACCGATTTCCGCCTTAGAGTGGATTAGAAAATCACTTGCCAGGAATAAAAGCTCAAGACGCTTTTCCAGCGCCTCCCCGCTGTCTACTAATTCATGATAAAGCTTATAAACCTGCGGTTCTATTTGCCTTACTTGATTCCATACTGTAGTTTCCGGATAAAATCCGTTATCAATTACTTCTAGTCTCGCTAAGTGATGCAGGGCATGAACGATATGATTATAGGCATCAAGATATTGTCTGGCTTCAAAAAAACCTTTGCCTTCCAAATATCTTCTTATAAGCTTTCCATATTCAAGACCGATTTTCAGCTTGCGTTCTGAAAAGGGAAACATATGTAATTTATCAATTAAATTCACAAGGTATTCGTTTCGGTCAAAAAGAATTTTTCCGTTCATCAGCCAATCTACGATTCTTCTGTTTGTCCCAAGCAGAATCCATTGCTGCAGCTGTTCGTCTGTCACAATCTGCATAGATGCTTTTTGATCGTTAAATTCATAGTGTTTAATGAAGACAGGCCGATCAGCTGTCTTTACGATGACAAGAAGGGCTACATCGAAATTATCTGTTTGTGGCGATGTCTGATTCCTTCTTTCTATCATGATCACCGCGAGTGTGTCGGGGTGGCTTGCCCTTTCCTGATAGATTGGACGGAGAATGTTTTCCATTAAGAATTCCTCCATGTACTTATTCAATTCGTTCTTTATTTCTACAGAAATATGAATTTCCCTTTTTCTTTATCGGAACTGTCGCTTATCCCTGTCTGAAATGCCGCTTTTCCATTGTAGAATAGAAAAGAAACGGAATAAAGTGTTTTCTAAAGGTTCTTTTCTTAAACTTTGTTGTACATAACTCTATATTTAGTCCAACAATCCATCTATAAGGCAAGAACTTTAAGAAAAGATGCCCCGAAGCTAGACTAAGTGCGTGATAAAAGCTTTTACGAAGAGCAACAATCTCTGCGAAAACAGCCTTTCTAAAATCGTCTTCCAATACTTGTCACTGCTTATCCTCATCATGTGCTATATTAATAATGGGGGGATGGAAGATGGCTCAAATGTATTCAAGCAAAATCAATAAGATTCGAACGTTTGCATTAAGTCTGATCTTTGTCGGGTTTTTCGTTATGTATATCGGTGTGTTTTTCAGAGGACATATTTTGCTGATGACCATTTTTATGCTGCTCGGCCTCTTGTTTATGGTTGCCAGTACAGTCGTTTATTTTTGGATTGGCATGCTGTCAACGAAAGCGGTGCAGGTCGTTTGTCCATCATGCGGGAAACCGACGAAAATTCTCGGACGCGTGGATATGTGCATGCACTGCAGAGAGCCGCTCACATTAGATAGAACTTTAGAAGGAAAAGATTTTGATGAGAATTACAACCGAAGAAAAGCAAAAAGCTGATAGATTGTTCTATCAGCTTTTTTTAAAGGCTCTTTTCTAAAAATTTGTTGTTCGTGTTCCTATATTTAGATAACGAAACCATCGGTTTTATAAAAAAACGCACCGAAAGTAGTCTATATTCGGGAATAAAGCTTTTACGAAAAGCCACAATCTAATCGAAAACAAACCCTAGGGGTCCTTTTTAATGGGCTTTTTTTCTTGCGCAATCTTCACATGTACCGTAAACTTCCATCCGGTGATTGCTGACTTTAAATCCAGTTACGTGAGCAGCAAGGTGCTCTACTTCATCAAGTCCCGGGTAGTGAAAATCCACAATTTTGCCGCATTCATTACAAATAACGTGGTAGTGGTCGCTTGTGACAAAATCAAACCGGCTGGAGGAATCTCCATATGTCAACTCTTTCACGAGCCCAACTTCGCGAAATACACGTAAATTATTATAAACAGTTGCTACACTCATATTAGGAAATTTGCCTTCTAGCGCTTTATAAATATCGTCCGCCGTTGGATGATTCATTGATTTAATCAGGTATTCCAGTATCGCATGACGCTGCGGTGTAATACGGACTCCCGTTTGTTTCAATGTATCCAGTGCTTCCTTCAATTGCTCGGTCATCGTCATGCACCTCTCTCCATAAAAACATTCTTACTTTATAATATTTATAAATAGTGTACATTGCGACTAGGAGTTTTGTCAATGTTTACCGCTATTTTACAAGGCAAATAAGCCTATTTGTTTATATGCCATTCTCAAGTGACTTTTTCATTCTTTATCAATGGCTGCTTTCGCAAAGATTGTTGCTATTTGCTTCGGGATCTTTTCTTAAAGTTTCTGCCAAATCAAGGGTCCTGCAGCTGAAATCTAGAGTGAAAAGCAACAAAGTTTAAGAAAAGAGCCATAAGAAAAGAGCCTTATAAATACCGCTCTTTTATGATATTGAGGTGGTGCAGTTCATGACCTGCCATAATATAGGCCAAGGCCCTTACAGAAACTACACCATTGTTAGCAAAACCACTTCTTTCCCATACTCCTTCAGGGAGAGTGCGTAATAGAGTGAGGGTTGCCATTCTGACAGCAGTATAGTTTTCAATCAAATTCCTTAATGATTGTTCAGGGAATAAAGCTTCTTTAACATATTGATCGACATCATATCCCGCAATAGGAGTCTTGTCACCCCTTGCTATATGAAGCAGTCTGTAGCACATGATGCGTTCCGTATCAATAATATGCCCGATCACTTCCTTCAGCATCCACTTTTCAGGCGCATAACGGTAATTGGCGTCAGCTTCCGAAATAGATGAAAGAAGGGCCTCTGTTTCTTCTTGCTGTTTAGCAAGCATTTCCTTTACATCACTATCTGGAACTAAACGAATATAATTTTCAAAATAAGACGGGTATTCCTGGGCAGTCGGCAATTTCAGCATGGCCATTCCTCCTTCTAATTACCAAAATTATATCACTTGACTCTACGAAAAATCCCATTAAAAAAGCGTGCGGTTGCCCGCACGAATTTGCGCTAACATATGAGGAGGTTATGCCTTCCCTTTTATATTACGCCGGCAGAATCGAAATGGCTGTACAAATGCCTTCCTCCTTAAAAAAGGGCGTCAGGCATTTTCTTTTATATAATTCAGCGCTTCTTCTACATGTCCTTTTACTTTTACCTTGCGCCATTCCTTGATCAGAATGCCCTCTTTATCAATGATAAACGTTGATCGTTCAATTCCCATGTATTCTTTGCCGAAGTTTTTCTTCAGCTTCCATACATCATATGCTTCTGCTGCTTTATGATCTGTGTCAGCAAGAAGGAGAAACGGCAAATCATGCTTTTCTCGAAATTTCTGGTGGCGCTCCTCCGGATCCGGACTTACTCCGATAATCACGGCATCAAGCTCCTCAAAGCTTTTATGCTGATCTCTGAAGTCACAGGCTTCATCTGTGCAGCCAGGTGTCATATCTTTGGGATAAAAATAAAGAACCACATACTTTCCTGCAAAATCAGCTAATTTAACTGTTTCTCCTGTATCGGACTGAAGCTCAAAATCAGGGGCTTTCTTTCCTATTTCAAGTGCCATGGCTTATCCCTCCATGAAAATTGTTTATGTTAAGGGTAACCAATCTGACGGCCTATTACAACTTTCTACTGCTTTTCTATCCCGTAAACGGTACGGGCCACAATAACTACCGGCAGAATATATCCAATCATCGCTTCTGTAACTGCAATGATTCTCCCCCACCCGACTGGAACGATGTCCCCATAACCGACCGAAAAGATGGTAATTGCACTGAAGTACATGCTGTGATTTAACAGTTCAATATAAGTACCTTTTACAGCGTGCTGATGCAGTGCGAGAATGTCAAAACCTCCGTGAAGCAGCAGCAGATAAATCATAGCAAAGCCCGTCAGAATGGAAAGGTAAAACAAAAAGACTGTAATGATCGTTTCCATTGACATAAATTCCTGTTCATAAAAGGCTTTTATCGTAATTCTGACACTCATGAATAAGCAAAAAACAGTTGCAATGCCAATAATCCACTCCAGTATCACTTCGCCACGCCCTTGTCCGCACTTTTTACCACTATATGCTTAAACAAAGACGATTATGGTCATTTTCCCGCTCCTCTATTCCGTGTCACCCCATTGTTCCATACCAAAAGAGCCAGCATAAAAAAGACAATTCCGATTACAGGCGTTAATAAGGAATACACATACCATTCTGTTTTTCGCAAGAAATAAGCAGCAGGATACATTCCCACAAATGCAAAGGGCAAAATCCAAGCATAAAGCGAATCGCACGGTGATAAATATCCACTGGATAGCGACCATAGTTTGAAATGTTATACATCATCGGAATGATGGAAGTCCTTGAATCCGAGTAAAAGCTGATGCTTGCAATCGTAATAAAGATCCCAGCATACACCAATGCTCCGCCAACAACAAAAAACACAAACAAAAAACGTCATACCATTGAAATGTAAGATGCAGGCGTAAACCCAGATCACCTGGATCGGGATGATTAGGACAAGGGACCACAACCCTTGAAACAAGAGTGCATTTACTGCTTTTTCACCAGCTATGCCTTCTGTAAAAATCATGCTCGGAATATAGCTGATTGCCTGAAAAAGGAAGAAGCTCATGATCTTTTGAGCCCAGCCTTGATAAAAGCTAATTGGCAGAAGCACTCCTGAGAACAGATCCACACAGACCCGTTTTGCCCGGATCAGTCCATCATTATTAAATAAAAAGAAAGTTAGAATACCTGTTAAAAGATTGATTTGCGTATTAATAATAAAGCTGAAAAAGATAGAAATTATAAACGAGATCCAAGTAATTGGATGGGAGGATAATTGCATCGGAAAGATGAAATAAACAGTAATTAGCCCTGGCAGGGAAAAGAAAAATGAACGGAAGATCCCCTCACCAAGTGCCTGCATTGTTTTCATTCCAAGGTAGTTTTAGGGGCGGATCATTTCTACCGCTACTTTCCCTTCTTTATTTCCTGCGCAATTTCCGTGTCGATATTGTTAAAATAAAACGCCCTTGCCATCCAGGAAACCGCAATATAGGATGTCATCTGGATCACACTGAGTCCCTGAATGGAGCCTTTTCCGCCATAAATGGCAATCCAGAGAAAATAATAGGCGCCAATATCCATTTAATAACCACCTGCAATATTGCCTTTTTCATAAATGTTGCGAATGATTTCTTCTGTGGAAATTTCTTTGATGCTCATATCCATAATTTTATGTGCAACGACAATCCGGCCGATCAGTTCAGACATTTGTGCCTCCTGATTGGCGATTACAGCTGACCAAGTATTTTCCTTCTCCCCTTTTTGCCAAAGCACTTTAAGATCTGACGTAATCATGACAAGATCTTTTACTAGTACGCTCTCTGCAAAAGGAACTGAATTTGTTTTCTCCTATATCCTGGCGAAGATTGTTTAGCAGTCCGTCATAAATAATTTTCCCCTCGTCAAGCATGACGACCCGTTCGCAAAGGGCTTCAATATCGGAAAGATCATGCGTTGTTAAAAGAATCGTCGTTTTGTACTTTTCATTTATTTTCTTCAAAAACTGACGGATTTTCAGCTTTACCAATACATCAAGACCAATCGTCCGTTCATCAGTTTATCCGATTCCCGCCATGACAACAATAACATTACTTAAAACAGCGGAATTTTTTTGCCGTCCGTATCCTTTTTCAGCCAAAAAACGTTTTATAAATAGAGATGCATCTCTAAAGGAGTGATCACTTTGAAACAAATGCTTAAGCAGCCATTAACAAAAGCCGAAAATACCACTCATGCTGACAATCAGTTTGAAGCCAAATATGCTTCTTTGTTCAAGTATTGCATGCTATTAACCCGAAATAAGTGTGAAGCGGAAGACCTAATGCAGGATACGTGGCTTAAAGCCATTGAAACCTACGGTAATCTTGAATCTGCTCCTCTTGCTCTTCTCAGCAAAATAGCTTACAACAAACGGATCGACCAATTTAGAAAAACGCGCCTGACTAAGACGCCTTTAATAGAAGAAGTTTTTTCCGATGATATCAAAAATATGGAGAAAGCCTTGATGGCAGCCGAATTGCTTGCCGATCATCTGACAGCCAAACAAGCCACCATTCTTTTATTAAAAGAAGCGCTGCTCTATAAGACAGAAGAAATCGCAAAACTAACCGGATATACACAGGAAACGGTAAAGTCACTTCTTTATAGAGGAAGACAGCGCCTGAAAAAACGGAATGATCAACCAGAGGAAGAAGACTTTTCCCGAAATAAGGAAAACCTCGAGGAATGGAAGGAAGCCTTAGCAGAAGCACTGACATTGGAGGATCCCTCAAAAATTCTTTCTCTTCTATATAAAGAAACCAAACAGCCTGTCATGCTTTCACATTATAGGGCAGCGAATGGAAGATACCCATCTGCACCAACAATGAAAATGGCAGCATAAGGGGATTCCCCCTTTGCTGCACATCCAAGGGGGAAATCAATATGTCCACAATTCCATATGTAGTGGAGCAAACCAAATACGGCGAGCGTTCGTATGATATTTACTCAAGACTTTTAAAGGACCGCGTGATCATGATTGGTGAAGACGTGAACGATCAAATGGCCAACAGTATCGTGGCCCAGCTTCTTTTTCTTGCAGCAGAAGACAGTGAAAAGGATATCTCCATTTATATTAATTCACCAGGCGGCTCCATTACAGCTGGCTTCGCTATTTTTGATACGATGCAGTATATCAAGCCTGATGTCCGGACGATCTGCCTGGGTATGGCTGCTTCCATGGGCGCTATGCTTCTCATCGCCGGCACAAAAGGGAAACGCTATGCTCTCCCAAATAGCGAAATCATGATTCATCAGCCATCAGGCGGTGCCCGGGGCCAGGCAACTGATGTAGAGATTACGGCTCAACGTCTGCTAAAAGCAAAAAACGACATCAACCGGATTATCTCTGATCGAACCGGCCAGCCAATCGATAAGATAGCAAGGGATTCGGAAAGAGATTATTATATGACAGCAAAGGAAGCATTAGCTTACGGCATTGTTGATGAGATCATTCAATAGATTGGAATTGTCCATTTGGGGTGCGGTGACAATTATTTCATGTCTTTAAAAAGAATCAGCAGCAAAGTCTAAGAAAAGAGCCCTAAAAAATGCTAAACTATTATCCGAAGAAACTTTTTTAGGAGGACCACCATGAAATTCACCAATTCCGAAACGCTTCACGAAGAAGCATTACAGCATATTGTTGGAGGGGTCAATAGCCCTTCCCGCTCTTATAAAGCAGTTGGCGGCGGAGCACCTGTCGCGATGGAAAAAGGAAAAGGCGCGCACTTTTGGGATGTAGACGGCAACAAGTATATCGATTACCTTGCAGCTTACGGACCGATTATTACGGGCCATGCACACCCTCATATTACGAAAGCCATCACAACGGCAGCTGAAAAAGGAGTCCTTTATGGAACTCCGACACCGTATGAAGTGAAATTCGCTAAAATGCTAAAAGAAGCAATGCCGGCAATGGATAAAGTCCGCTTCGTCAATTCCGGGACCGAAGCCGTTATGACAACGATTCGTGTCGCGAGAGCCTATACAGGCAGGGATAAAATCATCAAATTCGCCGGCTGCTACCACGGCCATTCTGATTTGGTGCTGGTTGCTGCAGGCTCTGGCCCTTCCACTCTTGGCACTCCTGATTCAGCAGGTGTTCCGAAAAGCATTGCGAAAGAAGTCATTACTGTGCCATTTAATGATATTGCCCCTTTTAAAGAAGCGATGGAAAAATGGGGCTCAGAAATTGCCGGGGTTCTCGTTGAACCGATTGTCGGAAACTTCGGCATTGTTGAACCGCTTCCTGGTTTTCTCGAAGCTGTTAACGAAATCACCCATGCTTCTGGCGCACTCGTCATTTATGATGAAGTCATCACAGCCTTCCGCTTCATGTATGGGGGAGCCCAGGATCTTCTGGGAGTTACCCCTGATTTAACGGCAATGGGTAAAATTATCGGCGGCGGACTGCCGATCGGGGCATACGGCGGCAAAAAAGAAATCATGGAGAAAGTTGCTCCCCTCGGACCTGCTTACCAGGCCGGTACAATGGCAGGAAATCCGGCCTCCATTTTGTCTGGGATTGCTTGTCTTGAGGTATTAAAGCAAGAGGGTGTTTATGAAGAGCTTGACCGTCTCGGTGCTATACTCGAAGAAGGCATTCTAAAACACGCTAGCACTTATGGCTTTCCCATTACACTCAATCGCCTGAAAGGTGCTTTGACCATCTATTTCACCAATGAGAAAGTCATCAACTATGAACAGGCAGAACGGACTGATGGAGAAATGTTTGCGCGCTTCTTCAAGCTGATGCTTCATAAAGGAATCAACCTTGCTCCTTCTAAATATGAAGCCTGGTTCTTAACGACAGAGCATACAGAAGAAGACATTCAGCTAACACTGAAGGCTGTTGAGGAATCTTTTAAAGAATTAATGAATGAATAAAAATACAGCATTATACCAAAGGGAGATCAGCCGATTCTCCCTTTTTTTATTTATTTATTTATGAAATCGCTTACAACTAGGGTTTACAAGCCTCTTTTCCCCTTTAAAGCCATGCCAAACGTGTCCTCTTCATTCGAAACAATGTATAAATAATTGAAAAGATTTTCTCACAATGGTATGATTGAAATTACAATTCTGAAAATTTAATATATTGCCAATCATTTAGTTTGGCAGTTGAATAGCTACAAAAAATCAGCTGCAGGAGGTGAAGGCTGTCATAGAGCGGGACTCTCCCCTCTTTATAGCCAGACGACATGAAGCAAAACTGGAACCCGAGTTTATTCAAAGATTACCATCATGCAGAACACGATGCATGCGGAATTGTCTCCGTAATGGAGAAAAGGCGCATCCCTACGAGAGAAAATATTGACTTGTGCATCGATGCCTTAATTACGATGAACCATCGTGCAGGCTTTATTAATGATGAAGGTGATGGCGTCGGTATCCATATTGATATTCCGAAAGAGCTTTGGAAGGAAAAACTGAGAAAAGCAGGACAAGACGACAGTCTTGTTGAACGCGATGATTTTGTTGTGGGACATTTGTTTCTTTCAAGACATGGCAATCAGTCCGCTTCTATAGAAGCCGTAAAAAAATGGTTTACTGAATACGGATTAACCATTGTCTTTGAAGATGACAAAACCACTGATTCACAGGCACTTGGCCCCATCGCATCACAGGAAGAACCTCTGTTTTGGCAAGTTGCCATGATTTCTGAAACCCCGCAGCCTGATCTCTCCAAGAAGCTGTTTGAACTAACCATTCATCTTGAAAAAGACGAACATGTCCATGTCTCTTCTTTAAGTACCTATATGGCCGTATACAAAGTAATGGGCGCAGGTGATACCCTTCCGAAATATTATCTGGATTTAGCGAGTCCTCTTGCTGCATCAAGCATGACACTTGGCCATAACCGCTACTCCACAAATACCTTATCTAATTTCTTCAGGGTGCAGCCTTTCAGCATGCTTGGCCATAACGGGGAAATCAATACAATTGCAAAGCTTCGTGATGAAGCCCGCATGATTGATGCACCAATTACGATCGGAGGCAGTGACTCACAGGATTTAAACCGCACAATCGAAACACTTGTGTGCAGAGACGGCTTCAGCCTTTTTGAAGCGGTTGACGTTCTGTTTCCTCCTATTATGAATGAAATGAAATCCTATAAGCCTCACTTAAAGGATCTGTACGCTTATATCAGAGAAGCGTGGGGACATTATGCACAAGGTCCAGCAGGTATCATTTCCCGCTACGGCGAGGAAGCTGTCTTCAGCGTTGATGCTCTCGGTCTGAGACCGCTATGGCAAGTTGAAACAGAGAGCTCCTACCTATTCTCTTCTGAACCGGGAATCATTCCTGTTTCCAAGTACACAGCTGATCCCAAGCCGCTTGCACCAGGTGAAAAAGTCGGTTTGAGATGGAATGAAGATGTCCTTGAAGTATATGATTATCCAAGCTACCAGGAAGAAGTTTATACTCTGTTCTCTTCACGGGTTAATCTTGAAGGCTACAGCACGCATATTGATTATCCTGCAAGCAAAGGCCAATGCTCTGCTTCCCCTGTTCCAAAGGTTCATAACGGACAATATGCCGCTTTCGGATGGGACCGCGAGCAAATTCAGCTTCTTGAGCAAATGGCAGAAAAAGGTGCGGAACCAATCCGTTCACTTGGCCATGATGGACCCCTTGCAGCTATTCATGAAGGCAGAAAGAATTTGGCTGATTTCTTCAAAGAAAGCGTTGCAGTTGTTACGAATCCTGCTATTGACCGCGATCGCGAAAACGAACACTTTTCTACTCGTGTGGTAGTCGGGAAACGCCCTTCCCTTTTTGAAAAGCATGAAAGAAGCTATGTTTTAGAGCTTCCTTCTCCAATCGTGCTGGAAGGCCAGCTGGCATCTGCCTGCAGCAGTGAAACAGCCCAGCTTCCATACGAAGAAATAGTAGAGACTTTTTCGAAAAATAAACAGCTGCATATCCTCTCTGCAGTATTTAGGGAAGAGGAAAGCTTGAAAGATGCACTTGACCGTCTTTCGGTTGAAGCTGTTGAAGCGGTTAAAGCTGGCGCTTCTCTCCTTGTATTGGATGATGAATCAGCACATAAAGATGGCAATCTGTGGATTGACCCACATCTTTTGACTTCTTATATTGATCAGGCTCTTGTAACAGTTAAGCTTCGCCGTGAGTGCAGCATTTTGCTTCGCTCAGGAGCCATTCGTTCCCTGCATGACTTGATTACGGCATTTGGACTTGGAGCCAATCTGATCAGCCCTTATTTACTGTTCGCAACAGTCAGTGAGGATGAAACAACTAAGCCTGCCATCAATTTATTCGATTCATTAAATAAAGGGCTTGAAAAGGTTATTTCCACAATTGGTATCCATGAGCTTCGAGGGTATGGGCGCCTGTTCTCAAGCATCGGGCTGAACTCAGAGGTAGAGGAAGCGCTTGGTATTGTCAACTTCCTTGGTTCTCCTGAGCTAAAACACAACTTTGAAAACATGAAGCTTGATTCCATCGAACGGGCAAAAGAATATGAAGATGAAAAAGCGCGCCCGGGCAAAACGTTCCACATCTTCCCGAGGATCTGGAAAGCAATCGGTGATGTCGCATCAACAGGAAAATATGATGCTTACAGAGAAAAAATCACTGAACAGGAGACATCCAATCCCATTACGATTCGCCATGTGACGGAGCTAAAAAGAACCAATTCATCGATTTCACCTGAAAAAGTGAATATAGGAGTCGGAGAGCATGATTTGCCGTTTGTCATTTCCTCCATGTCCTTCGGTTCCCAGAATGAAGTCGCATTCCGCGCATATGCAGAAGCTGCCGATCAGCTGAACATGATCAGCTTAAACGGTGAAGGCGGAGAGATTAAGGATATGCTCGGCAAGTATCCAAAAACACGCGGACAGCAAATTGCTTCTGGCCGTTTCGGTGTTAACGCAGAGCTCTTGAACTCTTCCAATCTATTAGAAATTAAAATCGGCCAGGGTGCGAAGCCTGGTGAAGGCGGACATCTTCCAGGATCAAAAGTGACAGCAAAGATTGCTGAAGCAAGGAACGCAACGATTGGTTCAGACTTGATTTCTCCTTCCAATAACCATGATATTTATTCGATTGAGGATCTTGCTCAAATGATTACCGAGCTAAAAACAGGAAATGATCAGGCAAAGGTTGCGGTTAAGGTCCCTGTTGTTCCGAATATCGGAACCATTGCAGTCGGCATTGCGAAGGCAGGCGCTGACATTATTACACTTAGCGGTTTTGATGGCGGAACAGGTGCTGCAAGGATCCATGCCCTTCAATATGTTGGGCTTCCCGTTGAAATCGGTGTTAAATCTGCTCATAATGCACTGCTTGAAGCAGGGCTTCGCCATAAGGTTGAACTATGGGCTGACGGGGGCATTAAGAGCGCTGAAGACGTTGTAAAGATTATGCTCCTAGGGGCAAACCGCATAGGATTTGGAACACTTTCAATGATTGCAATCGGCTGTACCACATGCAAAGGATGTCATCTTGATACATGCCATGTCGGTATCGCCACACAAATTGAATCAGAAGCGCAGGCTAAAGAACATGGGCTTCGCCGCTTTGTACCGCGTGAATACAGCAAAGCCGTGCTTGGCTTAGTGAATTTATTCAGTGCATTCGGAAAAGAAGTTCAAACCATTGCAGCTGAAATGGGCTTTAACCGCCTTCAGGATTTGGTAGGACGTTCTGATCTCTTGGAGCAGACAAAAGCAGTCGATTCACTTAATCTTTCTTTGCTTCTTGAAAATCTTGATATCCCGAATCTCGCTCAAAAGGAAGTGGCTGCAAGCACGCAGGAAAACCACCTTGCCGTTGCTGCTGGAGCGGAATACCTTGATTTGCATGAGGATGATCTTTTAGAATCAAGAAGTTTCTCAAGCATCACATCAAATCAAAGAGTTCTTGGCAGCAGAGTTTCATGCCATAGGGTAAGAGGGAGACTTGATGGCTCCTATATAAAGCTTGATGATGTCAACCTTGATTATAAAGATGGATCTGTTCCTGGCAACGGTCTTGGTGCCTACAATTCAAGCGGAATCAATATTTCCGTTGAAGGCGGATCACAGGACGGCACCGGTAAAACATCCTTCGGCGGCTCCATTAAAGTGCTAAAAGGAAAAGGAGCTGACGGACGCTATTACAGCGGTTCTGTCGGAAAAGGTTTTGGATACGGCGCACAGCAGGGCTTGCTCCTGGTCCAGGGTAATGCAGATGCTCGTGCGGGAATCAGGCTATCAGGCGCTGACATGATTATCGGCGGCCATGTTACCTCCCCTATTCCAGAAGCTGAACATGGCAATATCGGGGTGAATGCCAACATTAAAGGCTTTGCATTTGAATACATGACAAACGGCCGCGGTCTTGTGCTTGGTGATCCGGGCCCATGGATTTGTGCCGGTATGACTGGCGGAGCTGTCTATGTTCGCCACCAGCCGGAAATGGGACTGACAAAAGCAGCAATCGAAAGAAGGGTTGCAAAGGGAGCCAAAATTGAAGTGCAGCCCCTTCAGGCAAACGGCAAAGCAGATGTGACGGAGCTGCTTACAGCCTATATCGAAACATTGAAAAAACACGGCCAAAAAGAAGAAGCTCTTTCTCTTGAAAAGCTCCTCACAGAACCGGAAATGCATTTCTTCCAGCTGATTCCTGTGAAGGAGCAGGCTGATCCGTCTGTATCTACTGAGTGATTAACAAATCACCATGTATTAAAAAGCCGCCTGGGATTGTTTTCTAGGCGGCTTTTATTTTATTTAGGCATTTACCCTGCAGTCTTCAAAAAATAAATACTTTTTCATAATGGAATGAACGATTAACGAGATCAAAAAGATTGCTGAGAGCTATTTATGGAAAAAAACTTTACCTAAGGAATGTTAATTTTTTGTGTAAAATAGGGTATATTACCTTGAATAATCTTTTTAAACATTGTATATTACAACTTTGTGAGATTGTCATTTTAAGTTGATTTCCTATAGAATAAGCTTTAAAGTTGTGCAAATACTTAACTGAAATAAGGTCTTATTAGACAGATCCTTATTTAATTTCGAAAGGAATGTAAAATCGCCCAAATGAAACTTGGTGCACGTATTGTTAAAACGGGAATAGCCATAACACTGGCTCTTTGGATATCTTCGATTCTAAATCTCCCGTCCCCTGCTTTTGCAGGGATTTCGGCAATCTTTGCGATCCAGCCGACTATATACCGTTCCTACTTGTCAATGATTGAACAAATTCAGGCAAATTTTATTGGGGCAGCTTTTGCGATCGGTTTTGGCTTAGTTTTCGGCTCTCATCCATTTATTATCGGCTTAACCGTCGTAATTGTCATTATGATTAATTTAAGGCTCAAAATTGAAAATACCATTTCCGTTTCTCTCGTAACCGTAGTGGCTATTATGGAAAGCAAGGGAGATCATTTCCTTCAATTCGCACTTATGCGCTTTGGAACCGTTATGCTTGGGGTGCTTGCAGCTTTTGTTGTCAATCTTGTTTTTCTCCCGCCTAAATATGAAAAAAAGGTGTACAGCAGAATTGTGGCCAATACGGAGGAAATCCTGAAATGGATCAGGCTGAATCTCCGTAAGGCTGCAGAGCATTCGGCTTTGAAAGAAGACATTGATAAGCTTAAGGAAAAAATGTTTAAGCTTGATCAGCTTTACCTTTTATATAAAGAAGAACGTACTTATTTCAGGAGAAATGTAGTAGCTAAATCAAGAAAGCTTGTTCTTTTTCGGCAAATGCTCGTCTCAACGAACAAGGCTCTAGAGACACTGAAAAACCTCCACAAGGTGGAAAATGAACTTCCGCATACACCAGAGGAATTTCGGCAGGAGCTTGAAACGGAGCTTGATTACCTGCTGAACTTTCATGAACGCATTCATCTGAAGCTGACGGGCAAAATTAGAGTGCAGACGTCAGAAAGCCTAAATACAGAAATGGACCATAACAAAGAGAACTTGATGGTACGCTTTATGGAATATCAGAATAAATGCGAGAATAAAAGCTGTTCGTATCACTTGCTTCCTCTTATTGCGAGCATTCTCGATTACAGCGAGCAGCTCGAGCATCTGGATACACTGATTACAAGCTATCAAAGCCATCATAAAGAAGATAGTGGAATTGAATTATCATCAGAACACGAATAACCGGACCTCTACAGGTTCGGTTTTTTTTCTTGCTTTTCTAAATAACCTTACCCGATTGATGTCTAAATCTTCTTCGTGATAAACACCCCTTTTACGAGGATATAGAATGGTTGGTTGGAATAGAGGCTTTATATTTTAAGAAATCATTTTGGTTCTATAACAGGTCTATAAATTTCTTAGTTTAAAAAATGTCCAAGTATTCTATTTAA
The DNA here is from genome assembly GCF_049220665.1 of Chryseobacillus diguaensis. Taxonomy (NCBI): domain Bacteria; kingdom Bacillati; phylum Bacillota; class Bacilli; order Caryophanales; family Bacillaceae; genus Chryseobacillus; species Chryseobacillus diguaensis. Next base: position 127,346 of record NZ_JBMKNV010000010.1, on the reverse strand, counting down.
AAATTCTTCATAAAAATTATATTTTTTAGACTAAGTAGAAATAAATTGCTAATTTGGAAAAACAGGATTATTATTTGAAAGTTTATTGCCTATAGGTTAGCTTGTATGACTTAACACTCTTTTGATAATCTTATGAATTAGCGCTAAAGGAAAATCTGCTAATTCTTCCATTACTATAGATGACCCAATCCTCCTACATCATAATGGACACCAAAATCAGCACCACCATTTATTAATTGATCACGGATTGTATAACAGTTTAGCGCTTGTAGTGAAAGTTTTACACCAGGCGCTTGCTCTCGAAAAGCCTTTAAAACAGGCTGCATTTGATTGGTCAACAATGTCTCTGGTATTGCAACCTTCAAATTCCCTTTAAGTTCCTTTGTTCCCTTACCATAATTTTTTAACTGTTCAACTGATTGCAGTATTGTTTCAACTTAAGGCAGAATATCTTCTCCAGCTTGTGTTAAAACCATTTCCCTCCCTATTTTCTCAAATAATTTAACAGATAATTCCTGCTCCAACTGTTGTATTTGAAAAGTTACTGTCGATTGAGTGTAGTTTAATTTTCGGGCAGCACCGAGAAAGCTGCCAGTTTCTAATATCGTTTTGAGTGTTTGAAGATATTTAAGTTCCATTACACCCTTCATTCACTTTCATCGAATTTTGAATTTGAATAATTCAATTTGATTGATATATCCTTTGATGATATTTTAAGAGAAAGGGAGGTGGGTTTCAAGTGAGTTATGGTGTTTGGCTATCCTTTTTTTCTTACACTATAGTAACAGCCCTTTCGCCAGGACCAAATAATATTTTAGCACTCAATTCTACTGGAAACCTCGGACTAAAACAAAGTAGAAAATTGTTGTTTGGAATTTATACAGGATTTTTAGGCGTTATGGCCGTGTGTGGTGTTTTTAGCACCTTTTTGGTAGCGATGTTGCCAAACATATTGGTCTATATGAAATATCTTGGTGTAGCCTATATTGTTTGGCTGGCATATCACGTCGCAATCAGCAAGCCTATGGAAGTAACGGAAAATGAAAATTCTCAATCGTTTTGGAGAGGCTTTATACTTCAATTTGTGAATGTGAAAATTATTTTATGGGGCATTACTGTTTTTACCAGTTTTGTACTGACAAATTATCATTCTTCGATTGCAATTTTAGGGTTCATACTATTGTTATCTCTAATAGGAAATGGAGCCACTCATGTTTGGGCAGTTACCGGTTCCGCTTTTAGTGACTTTTTAAAGAAATATTGGCGTGTTTCCAATAAAGTTATGGCGGCATTACTTTTATATAGTGCCGTAAAACTAATTTTTTCATAAAATACAAGGAGAATAACTATTGCCCTTAAATCCAAAAAGAGCGCAATCTTTTCTACAGGAATACGTTCGATTGTTGAACATCAAGGGCTGTTGCGCTGGCTCGCATTTATCTAACTCTAGCACCCGTTTGTTTAAGTACATTGCTACAGGAAGTTTAGTCTGATCGTCATCATAAGGAAGAATTTATCCTCTGATATATCATTTACTCTTGATGTTTTAAATTCAAGAATGAACTGACTGCTTCAACTAGTTCACCTTTTGGATATGCCCAGTATAAACGACTGGCTAATCGAACAGGATCACCAAAAAAGTACCTTTCATATTGGGTCTGTCTAGTACCAAATGAACTCATCGTTAGGTCCCATGCTAAACGGAATAATTTAACACGGTCCTCGGCATTTTTACTGTCTGCTTGAAGGTATTGGTCGAGATCCCCTCTAATTTCAGAATTGAACGCTTTTTCGGTTGGGAGGGTAACCATTCCGCTTGCCCCAATTAATTGAATGATTTCACAGAAACGGGGATAAATTTTGGGGAAGACGTTGCTGATGACTTGAAGGGGAGTATCACCTGGTCGCATATAGCCCCATTGATCTAGCTCTGCATCGTTTTCCGATTTTTCCAGCAGTGCTTTCATAGTTTCAATCCCAATAATAATTTCTGAAAGTTTTTCTTGTATATGCTGATATTCATCCACATTAATGGTTTCCACAAGGAGTTGAGCGATACCTAAAAGAAATTCTGTTTTCACAATCTGTCTGGTTGCAGCTTGATGATAAGCAAAATTATGGAAAGAGCTTTGTGAGATGAAATCCGTAGCAGTCTCAGGACTATCATAATAAAACACCCGATCCCATGGAACTAATACATTATCAAAGACAATAACAGTATCCATTTCTTCATATCTTGAATTAAGCGGGTAATCAAAACTCGAATCACCTAAAACAAAAGACTCTCTGCAGATAAATTTTACTCCTTTGGTGTTTGAAGGGATGGAACAGGCAAAGGCTTGATCTGGATCAAAGAATAGTCTGGGAGCAGTAAAAACCAGTACTTCATCGGTTAAACCACCCTGTGTAGCCAAGAGACGGGCCCCCTTAATGACAATTCCTTTTTCATTTTTATCAATGACTTTTGCTGAAATTGGTTCTTCAGAAAAGCCCAAGTTAACTTGCGAACGATTCACTTGGGGAGTAATAAAAGTGTGTGTAAACGACAAATCTTGTTCCATAGCCTTTTCATATAGGGATATAATATTTTGAGGAAAACAATTTTCTCTGCCATTTAAAAATTGAGCAGAGGAGGCAAAACTCATAATAACAGTGTTCACATAATCAGGGCTTCTTCCCATCATTCCCTGAGTGTGTCTTGCCCAGTGTTGGATCATTTTTCTTCTTCTTTTTAAATCCTCTATCGTTTTTGGCTGCAAGAATGAAAGGCCGATTGGCTCTTCTTTCCCTGGGAGAAAAAAAGTCATCTCATCTTTTAAATTTTGATCCTTTTGCAAATCATAAAGAGAAGATTTTGACTTTAGAAGTCCTTTAAAGGCAGGATGTTCGGAAATCTTCCCCTCGATTTTTTCGCCATCTAACCAAATTTCATTCCCAAGCTGATCCAATCGCTCAATAAAATCTTTTCCACTAATGGTACCCATTTTGCCACTCCTTGGATAATTAATGATGATATTTTCTGTTTAAATTATCTTATTGTGAAAGGCTTATGCTTGTTCATTATAAATGCATTTTTTTCCCTAAGTTAGGTTTTTTTAAAGGTCTGGAAAAACTGCATTCACTTCTCTCCGATGTTGAAAGAATAACGGGGGTAAAACCTCCATTAGTGATGGAGTCAACAGGTCATTACCATACTCCGGTTGTTCATTATTTTGAGGAAAGAGGCTACTTGATTATTATTGTCAATCCTTTAGTCTCTTATCGAGCAAAGAGTTCAAGTTTAAGAAAGGTAAAGACAGATATTATTGATGCCAATCATCTCTGCGAGATGTATTACAAAGAGGATTTGGAACCTTATAAAAAACGCGGGATCCAGCTTTTGAACTTTCGAAACCTGACCAGACAGCACGAAAATATTACAGGGATTTATGTGCAAACAAAACTTCAATTCCAAGAAGTTCTGGATCAAGTGTTTCCAGTATATAGAGGAGTGTTTGGTGATTTATATTCTGCCGTCTCCCTACTCACCTTACTTGAATTTCCTACATCTCAAAGTATCTTAGAAGCAGTTACTAATACAATAAAAAAGTTATGTCCAAGGCGTTCCATCAAGTGGGCTAATACAAAAGCGATAGCCCTTTTAGCTGCCGCGAGTCAAAATCCTTTTAGGGAAAATCTCTACCAAAGTCATATCTTAAGCTTGGAAATGTATATAAAAATGCTTCTAGAATACCAAAAGCATCTATCCAAATTTGAAGAAGAGATAGATGCCTTGGCAAAGGATATTGAAGAATATAAAATCATCCAATCAATCTCTGGTATCGGAGAAAAGATCGCTGCCACGATCATTTCCGAAATTGGTGAGATTGAACGGTTTGATCACCCTAAAAAGCTTGTCGTATTCGCTGGAATAGACCCGAGTATCTTTGAATCAGGTAAATTCAGAGGTACCGTAAACAGGATCACTAAAAGAGGTTCCAGCCGACTTAGACACACTCTGTATATGGCCGTCAGATGTGCCATTCGCGATTGCAGAAATAGCAAAACGACGGATGAACTAATCCCTCGCAATAAGAGGTTGAGAGAGTTCTATGAGAGGAAACGCGAAGAAGGAAAACCCTTTAAAGTAGCAATTATAGCCTGTGCCAATAAGCTTTTACACTGGATTTATGCCCTTTTGAAAAGCAGAACAACATTCCAAGATCTAGCTTAGTTACTCAAATTGACTAATAATCTTCACAATCTTTTTTACCTTAACCAAATCTAATGCCCTAAATGTGTAGGGGCATTACAAAAAGACGCCTTCTTATTAAAGAAAAGCTAAGTGGGTTCTCCTATTTTACAACCCCCAAAACAAACCCATCATACCCTTTTGCACCTACAGTTTGAATGGCCGTGGAATCAATGCGTGACTCTTTTGATAACAAATCAATAAATTGACGAATACCCTTCACAATTGAGTCTTCAGTGTCATCTTCAATCACTTCTCCATTAAGTACCACGTTATCTACAATGATAACTGTTCCAGGTTTTGATAGTTCTAGTGCCCAGTTCAAATATTCTGAGTTGTTTGGTTTATCTGCATCAATAAAGATGAGATCGAAGCTTGAAAATCCTTTCTTCTTTAGGGTTGGAAGAGTTTCGAGCGCTGGACCTACCATGATGTCAATTTGATTCTCTAATCCTGCGTTTCTTATATTCTCATTTGCCACTTCTGCATGCTTTTCACTAAATTCAAGTGTTACGAGATGTCCATCCTCAGGCAATGCACGCGCGAGCCAAACACTGCTATAGCCACCTAGAGTCCCAATTTCAAGGATATTCTTTGCTCCTTTAAGCTTGGCAATCAAGTAAAGTAACTTTCCCTGATTAGGTGACACATCAATAGCGGGCAACCCAGCTTTTGCATTTGCTTCCAGAATTGAATTCATAATTGGGTCTGACTTTTGAAGTTTGCTGCTAAAATAAATATCTACATCATTCCATGAAAAAATATTCATAACGTCCCCTTCCCCTTCCTTTTTAAAAATAGTACATATATCCAATTGTATTATTCTATTATTTAAATTATTCGTTCAATCCTTTATCTGGACTAAAGATGTGTTCTTAAAGAACAGTAGCAATAGGTAAGCGTTTGAAGTGATCTCCATTTCCCCTGCTCCATACAGAATGTGATAGTTTCCAATCGTTCAGGGCTCCATCTAACGATATGTACATGTTACTCATAGAATTGGGGTAATCCGATTGATTCCATTCCGCATTTTTCACGGTATTTATTAATCTTCAGAAGGGCTATGAGTCCATTCGTCCAATTATTGATTTACAAGAAGTTTTACCGTTTTATCGCTTTACCGATGCGTTTAATTCAATTGGTTGGTGTAAAAGAAGAACTGCCATTTAGTTTAAGTAAATTTCTTCACAACAATATTAACAAAAATATCCTGTTTTTTTGAAAGTCTTATTCAATTAAATGGCCCAATAAAAAGAACGCTTTCTTACTAAAGAAAGTACGCATCCATTGTTCCGTGATATTTCATAAAAATATCACGATTAATTTTTGTGAAGTCCATTTCGGTTGCGCCAATTCTGACACTTTCAAAATCGATGACGCCGGCCACTTGATTTTCATGAACTAAAATATTGCCTGGTCGAAAATCCATATGTATAAAACTAGGTCCGTCTGGAGACGGAAGTAATTTTAGTTGACGTTTAAAATGCTTCAATGATTGTTCGTATAAACGAGGTTCAATCACTTCTTTTACATCTTCTGCAAAGGAATAAAATTGTCGCTTAATAAACTCAGACCATTGACCATACACATAGGAAACGGAACTTTTGAAATCCTGCTCATTTGGAACGATTGCATGCAGCATTGCGTGGTGTACTCCGATATCATAAGCTAAAGCTGTATCCACCCTCTCTGTAATCGGCACACCGTTGATTGCGGATAATAATAAAGCACCAGTGACATCCTCATTACCTTCCCAATAGTCTAACATTTGTGGTACAGGAAGCTCATTGCGTAATCGTTTAAGTACAGTATATTCAAGTTCAAGCTTTGCTTTGGAATAAAGAGATTTTTATATAGACATTACGATAATCGATTAGTTGGATTTTATAAACTTCAGAACTAAAAGACTGCGGAACATCCTCAATTGTTAACATTCAACTTAAATTATCTATCACTTGTTGTAACATATCCATTCGCCCCCCCATTTCAGTACAGTTAATCTTCTTCACAATCTCCAAAAATAATAACATAAATATCCATTATTTTTGGAAGTCTTACTACATTAAATGGCCTTTTAAAAGAAACTAAGCGCATCCCTTGTTAGCGAAAGAATACATATTTCTTTGTATCATTTTAGGACTCAACCAAACAGTCACTAATTTATCTCTTATTAACAACCTTTGAATAAAAAATCTTATGGTACAAACAATATAAATAATTTTGCTGCAAAATCAGGAGGGGATCATATGGGAAATGTTTGGGAAACAGTTATGGATGCGATGAAATCAATGACAGTTCAAGATGGGGCAGCTGATTCAAAGTCCAGAAATCAAATCAACTATGACGAAAATCCGTGCAATGCAAACAGAACAACTGAACGCAGAGATGGATTTTTCTTTGCATTTTACTGGTTGGCAAGGAACAGAAGAATTGAAGGCCGTAGCTGAGTCTTTACAAGAGGCAATCCGTGTAAAATTAATTGTCAAATTTGACTATTACGATGCCAATGGCACACACACTTCTCGAAAAATTGAACCATATCACTTGATGTATAAAGGCGAACGCTGGTACTTACAAGGGTATAGCTATGAACGAGAGGATTTTCGCACCTTTCGTTTAGCTCGCATGTTGAATTTGAAAATTACAAACGAAACATTTAATGTCCGCGATTATATCGTAAAAGACATAATACCAAAAGAAAAGCTTCCCCAGTTTTACCCAGTTCGTTTGAAAGCGAATATGCGGGTTCGCGATATTATTATCGAACGCTTTGGCACCTCGGTGATTACACTGTGTGATGAAACAACCTACTATGTAGACCTGCAACTTCCGAATGTTGAGAATGCCTATCGTTTTATTTTACAGTTAGGAGCGAATGCCGAAATTATTGACAGTGGTCTTTTTGAAAAGGATTTTCACAAGTATTTGGCAAAAATCCTCAACATCTATGGACCTAATCTTTAAAACCAAAAAGATATTTCCACTAATCAGAAGACTACTTATAAGCTGGTATTTTAAAAAATCTCACCGTTGCGGAGGCGAGCATTGGAATTCATGTCAATTAAACCCCAAAATACAGCTTTGAAAAAAATATGAGCAAAAATACTCCCAAACCCATATTTTACGATAAATAAGAAGAATCCATTTTGAAATAAGATCGATCAAAATGGATTCTACCTTAGCAGAATTAAGTTTGATTATTAATCATTTTCTACCTATGTTGTTCAACACACGGCGCCCGATGGTTGAAAATCACTGCTGAGAATTGTTGAAGAAAAGCGCCTTTAATTGAGTAACTTTATTCATCTTCTAAACAAACATCGAAATCCTTAACATAAACTGCGTTCCCAGTTATTTCAACATCATAAGATTCACTGTTTTTCGAAATATGTACCATAACCCGACCATCTTTTTCAATTTCATGACCTTGCTCTACTATAAGATTCAGAGACTCTTCAAAATTGTTGTTTTTTATGTATTTAGCAAAAAATGCTCCCATTACCCCCGAAGCAGTTCCCGTAACCGCATCTTCAATTGTCCCAGAGAATGGTGAAGAAAAGTGTCTCGCATGCATATCAACATTAGTATCATAGGTTTCCAAACAAAAAGGATGAATAGATGATTTGGGTATTTCCTTCAAAATCGCAGGGAATTCCTTATTATCAGGTTTCATTTTTTTAAATGCATCAAGTCCTTTTATTGGAATTAATAGTGTCCAAGTACCTGTACTTCCGTATAGAGTCGGTAAGTCTTCATGAATATCTGATTCTTTTAATCCTATCAAATTGGCTAAATCTTCTTTTGACCCTTTGAATTCTTCAAATTGGGGTGAAGCCTGTTTCATTGTTATAAATATTTCACTCTCAGTAGTTGATTTAATTTTAATCGGCAAAATCCCTGCCCTTGTTTCAATTGTAAAATCCGTTTTATCGCCCAATAACCCTTTTGTTTTTAACGCATAAACAGTTGCCATTGTTCCGTGACCACATAAGTTCATTTCGTGTCCTGGTGTAAAAAAACGTATTCTAAGGTCAGCTACTTCTGATTTAACTGGAAAAGCTGTCTCATTAAACCCTGCTTTGAAAGCTATTTCTTGCATTTCTTTATCGGTTAGGTCATCTCCGTTTAAAACTACACCAGCTGGATTCCCTTTATTAGGTTCTTTACTAAACGCATCATAATGAAGAACCTTTATGAATTTCACATTACATTCCCCCATTGTTCAATTTAAAATTCTTCATTATTTTACCATTAATTACTGATTGCTAGTTTAACTACATGGCCAATACAAAAAGAACGCTTTCTTACTAAAGAAAGACGCCCGATTGCGGAACAAAAAAATGTAAGTTCCCACATTTATTCCACTTTAATATTAGCTTTCCAGCTTTTTTGTAGTTTCCGAATGTAAACGATTTGTCCAATGTGGTAGGCGTTATGCGTGGACAAATTTCCTAAAACTGCCCACCACTTTGCGGTCTCAGGGAAACCATTCACATCATTTTCTACCTTTTCTTCAGTCAGTAGGTCTTGCCATTGAAGCAGGACCGCTAAGAGGCACTTTTTTAAGTCAACAAACGTTTTATTATCCGTAATAATAAAGCTTTCATTATTGTCACTTATGGGCGCAACAGCATTCACATGAGATTTTTTGTATCTCTTTTGCCAAGTTTTATTCCAGTAAAGAAGATGTTGTACAATTTCTGCAATACTGTTGCTTTCATCATTAGGTTTCCAAAACGCTTCTTCTTCTGATAAGTTTGCAACTGATTCCGAAAACGGAACATACCAGCTAAGGTCGTTTGCATTTGCTAACAATTGATCTGCCAAAACATCTTTAGCGTGAGACATACCAATCAGACTCCTCCTAATTATAAATTTTTACTATTCGACGGCCTTCTGAAAACTGCTGCTTTATTCCGTTAAATGGCCCTTAAATGGATTAACATGTATAGCCGTTGACATAGGATGCAAAACAAAAAAAGAAAATCATAGTTAACCTTAACCTAAATATAAGTTTATGGTAATGTTTACCTTGTAAAACAAAAAAGGTATATTATTATCTATCCTTTTAGATTATAAGGAGGAAAAATGTTTAAAAACTTAGTTTAAATTACCTGCTGTTTTCAGTATTATTAATTGTTATTATTTTTTTACTTTTTAATCTTTATATTAATAATAGCTTCGCAGGCCAAGAAGTAAATTATAATGAAACCCGACTTATTATAGATGGAATTTTTGGGGATTCCACTACAGTCAATAACAATACTACTATTGAAATCACTGATAAAAAGGGGCGAAAAGAGACATACAAGATTAGAGGAAGTATATTTCATTCTATAGAAAGGTATTATGCTGAAAATACAGGATCTAATAAAATTGGTTACAATGAGATAAAGGTCTTCGTGCCCGTTCATAAGTAGTGCATTAATGCTACTCTTAATTAAATTCGTCGAAAGCCCTTGATTTAAATATTTTGGATGTGTTGCCGAGTATGTAAGGAACGGTCTATCCTTCCACATCGTAACCATGGAAAACGACACTGGTTCTCCATTCACTTTTGCTACAAATGAACAATCGTTTAAGAACGCTCCATACTTTCAATGGTATCCTGGGTTTCTTGAACAGCTTGTTCTGGGGTTTCTCCATCATAATCGATGGTTCCGAAATAGGCTTCGTAAAACAGCTTCCCTAAACGTAAAACATCATTTTCCTCAATGTTTTTTATGGCAGCTTCGTGGGGAAAAGTAATGCTTTGCTTCGACAAAACAAGCTTCATTTTTGTACGCATCTTGTTGATCCTACCTCTCCTTATGTTCAAATTCTTTAATATAAATTCTTCGCTTAAAGGAATTTTTCCTTCTTGTGCTAACCTGGAACGTTAGTACAATAAGAAAGGGGATCGCCGCAACCATCCCCTTATTTAATATAAGCCCCCTACTAACTCTTACGAGTTAGTTTAGACTAAAAGCAAGCTATTTTACAATTTCTAATTGGTATATAATAGTGTGAAGTAATATATTAACGGAGGGTAATGAAAATGAAGATTTTGTTTGATGAAACATTCACTTCAAATGACGGAAAACCAAGAAGCAGGAATATTTGGTATGGAAATGCTGATATATCTGTTGATGGTGAGTATGGAAAAAGCATTAAGCTTACTGAAGATTTTATGGATAATTTATGCGAAATCATAAAAAATGACTTATCTAAGGATGCAGCAAATGCGCCTACTGAAACTAACTGGTATTTCTATGGTGGAAGTACTGTAACTCAGGACATCCTTCCGACAATTATGGTTCGTGAGAGATCTAACGAGTTTATAACTAATTTTAATATAAGTGACCACGATTTTGCAGTAAATATTGATGCTATTCTGTTGTTTAAGGCGGATTTTGAAAAACGTTTAGCGAGTCATTGATGAGTTATATCAGTATAAGCATTTTCAAACTATTTGAGGGGATGATTTCATATTGAATTCATTCTCTTTTTTCATGTGGTGGGAGTCATTTTGTATGGAGGAAAAAGACATTTAGAAATTCAGATTGTGAATAATTACACTTAAATTAAACTGCCCCGTTATGTTATTCCACAATCTGGCCCTTAACATAAAGAAAGAGCACAATTCATGCTGCGGAATTGCGCCTTTTTCTGGAATAATCATATAACTGATATTAATTGGTATTAGTTGAATAAAATTCCTTAAATAAGATTAAGGTCTCCTTTTATTATTGAGTACATATATAAATCATCAAATTTACCACAAGTATATTCATAATGTCTTAGCAACCCCTCTCTTGTAAACCCTTGCTTTTCTACTAATTTTTGTGACGGGAGATTTGCAGGTTCTATTAAAGCTTCAATTCTTTCTAATTGATAGTGATGGTACCCAAATTTAACAACTGCTTCTAATGCTTCACTAGCTATTCCTTTCCCCCAGTAATCTTTACTTAATTCAAATCCAACTTCAGCTCGATGATGTTTGGTAACCATATTAAGAAATCCACAACTTCCTATAATCTTTCCAAAATCTTTTAATGTAACTCCCCATCTAATGCCAGTGCCTTCTTTGATAATAGGGGTATAACCAACTTTTTGACATAAAACCCACTCTAATACATTTTATGGAAGAAAAAAGACGATTTTCCCTACTCTAAGGGAGAAAATCGTCTTTACTAGAAAACACTCTTTGTAATCTGTAACATAAAGCTCTCGAATTTTTAATAACTCTAAAACAGAGTAGCTTTTATAAAGCTAAATGTGTGACATTGCTTTTTTAATATACTTATAAAGCTCTCCGTCTACCCCATATTGCAGTGGATTGTATGGGTTTTCTGCATGGAAACGTTCAGCTGCTTTAACGATCTCAGGGTCACCACCAGTAAACTTATTTGTTAATTCCTTCCAACGTTTAGCTAATTGTACAACAACAGGGCTTTCTATTGGTGTATCTTTTTCCATTTCTAATCTGACATTAGCAATTAATTCAGCCCAATCATTTTCCACTTGCCTTTTTTCTTCTAAGCTGAATAGATCCGTTTGATTTTTCATTTTTTCTAATTGTTCTTTCGTAAAATACTTTTCACTCATATTTATCACCTCAATTAATTTAATAAATTGTTCAGATTGAACTTCCTGTTGATTTGTTAGTAGTTCATACATGCCTTCTAGCCTACTGTACAACTTTTCTTGTACCTCAATTTGTTTCTTTACAGTTTCTAACTGCAGCTTGATTACTTCAATTGGATTAAAATTAGGATTTTCAATCGCTGCTTTAATCTCTTCCAAAGAAAACCCCAATTGTTTTAGTGATAGGATTTGTTGCAACTTTGCAATATCTGCTTCGTTATATATTCTATGTCCCGATTCCGTAACATCAGATGAAGAAAATAAGCCAATTTGGTCATAGTGATGAAGTGTACGTACTGTTAATCCGGTTTGCTTTGCTAATTCTCCAACTTTCCATTTTTTATTTATGATCATCCCCTCATTTCGTACGATTTGTTATTGCCGGCAAATTTACTATACAACCTAACGTTGCGTTAGTTTCAAGCCCCTTTTATTTATTTTTTTACGATTAATAAAAATTTCATTTATTAAAAACTCCATAAAACGAACATTTTAGGGAATTTTATAAATTGATGGTAAAATGAATGTTTTTAAGTCCCTAAACCTTTCCCTTATTCAAACTTCCTATATAAATACAGAGAAACGTTTACGGGAATGTCCTTAGCGTGGGTTTTACGTCAAAATGTTGGTAGTACCCCATGCCCATCAAGCTAAAAACAAAATAGTCCCCCAAAACAAAAAAACACGCTATTCTTTCTTTATGACTTAAAAAAGAAAGGATGGCGTGTTTTCTGTGAAGGTAACCACCAAAGAAGAACTTCCTTTGTTTTCGCAGGTATTGCAAGACTATCTTTCTCCTACGGAACTCGAACAATTGGCAAGAGCAACCGAATTTGTGAGACGAACGAGCAAATATCGGGCACAAGATCTGGTTAGCCTGTGTGTTTGGTTGAGTCACAATCTAGCAAGTACATCTCTAACCTAGTTATGCAGTGAGTTGGGATCTGCAACAGGAATTAGCATGAGTGCAGAAGGATTAAACCAACGCCTGAACGAAAATGCAGTCACTTTTCTTCAGCAACTGTTTGCTCGTCTACTGAAAGCAGAGCTAGGTTCAGCGAGTGTAATCCCAAGTGTCTACCGCGATCATTTTCTACGGATTCGGATTCTCGATTCGGGGGCCCTGCACATATCCAGTAAGCTGGTTCAGAAAGGTTACCAACCACAGCGTTGTGTAGCCTTTTTTATTTCCTAGAATCAATGTTAAGAATATTGTGTATATCTAAGCCGGAATATTGCGTAGAACACATTATTTGTTTAGTGATAATTCCTCGAAAAAAAATACAAATGAACATTTTCGGGGGATATGCAAAAAACCCCTTATTCCTGCGAGAAAAGCCCAACATTTCATTCTGGGGGTACTATAAAACCTTAACTGAATAGCGACATTTTTTTAATTTTTACCGAACCTCTTTTAACAATTCTACCATTCTTGAGGGCTCTTCTCTTTTTGTAAAGTCAGGATCTACACTCACGAATCGAATTTTTGCTGATTGGTCAATAATATAGGTCGCAGGAACTGGGAGCTCCCATGCATCATTTCCGTTATGCTTTGTTAAATCTGAACCATATTTCTTATAAATTTCAATTTGATAATCAGGCAGCTTAAATATTAAATGGTAGTTTTTAGCAACGTTTCCGTTCATATCACTTAGAACAAGAAATTCTAACTCGTTTTTTTCTTTCGTCGAGAGTGAAGAATCAGGAGTTTGAGGACTAATCGCAATTAATTGTCCTCCTGTTGCTTTAATATCTTTTAAAACTCGTTGGTAAGCTCTTAATTCTAGATTACAATACGGACACCATCCGCCTCGATAGAAAGTTAAGATGACAGGTCCTTTTTTCAATTCTTCATAAAGGGTAATGGAAACGCCTGTGGCATCTTTTAAGGTAAAATCAGGTGCTAGTTCACCAATCGATAATCCCTTTGCTACATTCGATTCGACCAATTCTTTTGTTGCTTTTGCGATGATTTTTTTGTTTTCAATCAAGACTTTTTCTTCAAAGCTTTCTTCAAATTGCTGAATATCATCAACTAATTTTGTCATTGTTTTCACCTCTTGAATTTTTTCCACAGACTGTACCCGAGGCACAATCTGCTCAAATAATAATCACAACGCCTAGTACGGTACAGGTTCAATCAACCACACACAGACTAAACCAACCAGAAAAGATAATTAAGTTCGATTTGGGTAAACGTTGGATAAACAGTTCCCATTCGAGTTTCTAGATCGTCCATGATGGATCATTGCCACCACCAAACCTGCAAAACATCCACCAATGATTGCAACATCAAACTGTTTCATCATCCATACCTCTCCTGTGCTGTTTTATCTTTCATAAACTAAGACAAAGAAGAGGATTTGTGACATTCGTTCATAACTTTTTTTCTGTGAAAGTCTAAATTGCACGTAGAGCACCGTGTAAAAAAAATAGAATGCTCGAGACATAAAGATTTTGTCTCTAGGTTTAAAACATCAGCATATGGTCATCCTGTTAAGTTGTTGGTTTGGCGGAGACTGGTTCACCTGCGGAAACCATTACGCAAGCCAATAATCGCCTCGTGGAGTTCCATAGCCGATTGAAACTAGCACAAACATGGGGTGGTGGGGAAGTCGCTTCTGCGGATGGATTACTTTTCGTCACACCCGTCAAGACGGTTCATTCCGGTCCAAATCCCAAATACTTTGGCAGAGGATGAGGAATCACGTACTACAACTTTATGAGTGACCAGTTTACAGGCCTTCATGGATTAGTGATTACAGGTACGATCCGCGATTCGTTATACCTATTGGAATGCATCCTGGAACAAGAAACGGTACTACAACCAAAGCAAATCATGACTGATACGGCTGGATATAGCGATATTATTTTGGGGTACGGCCATGGTGGTACCCCTAATAGAGTTATACCAATTAATTTCATCCCAAATATCTTTAACTGTCTGGAAAGGTGCTAACCCCATATGCTTCACAACATCTTTATCAGATAAATATTTAAACAAATCATTAGCATCCTCAGTTGTTACTTCTCTTAAAATTAATCTTTCAGTTTCAATTAACGGAAATTCTTTTTTCATTAATTTTCCTTCTCTCTATTAACATTAGATTATTTTATATACTCTGTTTATTCCAGTAAACTGCGCCCTTTAATTTAATACCAATTATTTCAAAATTCCATCTTTTTAACAATACGTTATTCAACAATCTGGCCCTTTAATTGAACAATCAGGTGGCGTTTAAGGGACAAAAGAAAAACCCTATTTTCCAAGGTTTTTATCAATCATTATTTTAAATAATCGAACTTTGTTTTAAATGATCAATCTATTAAAAATCTACACATTGTTCTATTACTGATGATTAATTCATAAGAAAAGAAACAGCTGCCGGATAAAAATTCTGCAGCTGTTTCTTATTTCATTTTCGGATCAAGCGCATCCCTTAAGCCGTCCCCCATCAAGTTAAACCCAAGAACCGTCAGCATAATAGCAAGCCCCGGAAAAAACATCGTCCACGGCGCCTGAATGAGATACTGCTTCGAATCAGAGAGCATTTTTCCCCACTCAGGATTCGGTGCCTGAGCTCCGAGTCCGAGAAACCCGAGTGCTGCGGCTTCAATGATCGCCGTTGCTACAGCTAGAGATGCCTGCACAATAATCGGTGAAAAACTGTTTGGCAGGACATGTCTGAGCAGGATGCGGGAGTCCTTCATGCCGATCGCTCTTGCCGCAGTGATGTATTCTTCCTCTTTTACACTCAGTACCTTTGAACGGATGAGACGCCCGAAGGCTGGAACATTAATAATGGCGATGGCAATGAGGGCATTTTCAATGGAAGGACCAAGGATGGAAACTATCGCAATGGCAAGCAGAATACTAGGGAATGCAAGCATGATGTCAAAAACTCTTGAAATAATCGTATCGGGCCATTTTCCGTAATAGCCCGCAATGATCCCTAGAAGACTACCTGCCACGACTGAGCCTAATACGGAAAAAAAGCCAACAAATAAGGATATTTTCGCTCCATACACAATCCGGGAAAAGATATCACGTCCAAAGTCGTCTGTTCCTAGCCAGTATTCTTTAGAAGGCGGCAGCAGGCGCTTTGTGAGCTCCTGATCATTGATCCCATGAGGCGCAAGGATCGGAGAAAGGATTGCCAGTAATATAAAAATGAAAACAATGCCCGTCCCGGTAACAGCCAGCTTATTTTGAAAAAACGTTCTTGTTTTTTCCTGAAAAGGTGTAAGTACCTTTTCTTCCTGGACAGTTAATGGTTTTGTCAAAGCAGTCATGCCGCTTCCCTCCTTTCCAGAATCAATATTTAATCCTCGGGTCAATCGCTGCATACAGCAAATCGATGATCAGATTGATCAGAACAAAAAGCAGTGCAATCACTAAAATGCCTGACTGAATGACTGGATAGTCCCGGTAGCCAATCGCCTCGTATACATACCGCCCGATACCAGGCCATCCAAAGATCGTTTCTGTCAAAATCGCTCCCCCAAGGAGCAGGCCAGTTTGAAGTCCGATGATTGTGAGAATCGGTATGAGGGCATTTTTCAGCGCATGCTTATACACGACAAAAAACATCCGAAGCCCTTTCGCTCTAGCTGTCCGAATATATTCTGCACCCATCACCTCGATCATGCTAGATCTTGTGATGCGGGCAATGATCGCCATTGGAATAGTCGCAAGTGCTGCTCCGGGCAAAATCAAATGCTTTAGGACAACCACAAACTGGCTTAGATTACCCTTCAGCAAGGTATCGATCAAATACAAATTGGTAATAGCCTGCACAGGGTCCCGGACTTCTTCCCTTCCAGTTGTCGGAAGCCAGCCAAGCTTAATCGAAAAAAACCACTGCTCCATAAGCCCGAGCCAGAAGATTGGAAGCGAAACACCGATCAAAGCGATCAGCATCGCAAGATAATCAAACCAGGAACGCTGAAACCAGGCGCTGATCATTCCTGCATTTACTCCAATCACGATTGCGACAGCCATTGCGAAAACGGTCAGCTCAATCGTTGCCCCAAGGTATGGGACGATTTCCTTTGAAATGGCCTCGCTTGTCCGAATCGAAGTGCCGAAGTCACCGCTTAAAAGATCCTTAATATAATGAAAATATTGCACATACCAAGGCTGATCCAGTCCAAGCTGCTTCGTCAGTTCAAGGACTGCTTCCTTTGTAGCCCTTTGTCCGAGAATAACCTGAGCCGGATCTCCAGGTATTGCTCTGATGATGGAAAAAACAACAAGGGTCATGCCGATCAATACAGGAATCAGCATTCCAACTCGTTTTGCCGTGTAAGAGAGCATCACAGCACCCCTCTTCTAAAATTCATACACCTGCTTTCAGCTTAAGTGAGCATGAAAGCAGGTGCTGCCTGATTATTTAAATTCTGTATTTGTGAACAGATCTGTTCCAGTCGGATGCGGTGTGAAGCCTGTGATCGTTTTATCCCCTGCCATTAAAGGTGTAGAGTGAACAAGCGGAATCCACGGAGCATCATCGTGAATGATTTCCTGCGCTTGTTTGTATAGCTCATTTCGTTTCTCCTGATCTGTCACTGTTTGAGCTTCAATCAGGATTTTATGGAGCTTATCATTGCTGTAGAATGTGTAGTTGTTTCCACCGATGCTGTCCTTATCAAGCAAGGTATAAATGAAGTTATCTGGGTCCCCATTGTCTCCTGTCCAGCCGAGCATAAAGGAGTCAGCTTCACCCTTGCTTGCTTTTTCTAGATAGGTTGCCCAGTCGTAGGTGACGATTTTCGCTTTAACGCCGATTTTCTCAAAGCTTGACTGAAGAACCTCTGCCACCTTCATTCCTTCAGGCATGTATGGTCTTGCTACAGGCATTGCCCAAAGCTCCATTGAGAATCCATTCGGGAAGCCTGCTTGCTTTAAAAGCTCCTTCGCTTTTGCTGGATCGTACGGATATTCTTGAATGCCATTGTCATAGCCTTCAAGTGTTGGCGGAAGCGGGTTTTTAGCAGGCTCTGCAAGGCCGCCGTAGAATGCTTGAATAATCGATTTTTTATCAACAGCATAGTTTAGTGCCTGACGCACCAGTTTATTATCCAGAGGTTTTCTCGTTACGGTAAGTCCTACATAACCAACGTTCATCGATGCCCGTTTAAATAGCTGCAGGTTTTGATCCGCTTTTACTTTATCCAAATCAGATGGATTGACTCCATCCATTAAGTCGATTTCGCCTGTTTGAAGGGCGTTCAGTCGAGCTGAATTGTCAGGAATCGTTTTGAAAATGACTTTGTTCAGCTTCGGATAGCCTTTCATCCAGTAGTTTTCATTTTTTTCAAGCACGATCCGGTCATTGGCCTTCCATTCTATAAACTTAAATGGGCCAGTACCAACAGGGTTCTCTCTGAATTTATCCCCATATTTCTTTACTGCTGTTGGACTTGCAATTCCGAACGGTGCCATAGCAATGTTTTTCAAGAATGGTGCTTGAGGACGTTTTAAGGTAAACTGTACCGTATTTTCATCAAGTGCTTTTACTTCCTTAATCACATGTCCTTCATCTTTTTTATAGCCGCCAAACATTGTATAATAAGGGAATTTATCGGCATCTCCGTTCATCCAGCGGTCAAAGTTGAAGACAACAGCGTCCGCATTAAAATCAGTGCCGTCATGGAATTTTACACCTTTTCTGAGATGGAAGGTGTAAACAAGCCCATCCTTCGATACATCCCACGTCTCTGCGAGGGACGGATGAATGGTTGTATCATTTTCGCCATATTTCAGCAGTCTTTCATAAATGTTCTCTGTTACCTTGAAAGCTTCCCCTTCTGTCGTTGTGATGGGGTCAAGGGAGGTGGAGTCACCGCTTCTGCCATAAACCAGTGTATCTTTTGCCGGCTTCGTGTTTTCTGTCGTTTTCGTCCCTTTTTCAACCTCTGTTTTCGCTGTCCCGCTGCAGCCTGAAAGTGCAGCAGCAAGGATCAGCACAAGCATTAAGATCAGTGGAACAAGCACCTTTTTTCGCTTCATTTGGTTACCCCCTGTTTTTATACATATCTATCAAACACACAAGCCTTTTTCACTCATATAGGTGGCAGGCTGCGTAATGACCTTCCTTTTGCTTCGTTAAAAGCGGCTTTATCTTCCGGCACTTATCAAAAGCCTTCGGGCATCTTGTATGAAAAGCACAGCCCTCCGGAGGTTTCTCTGGATTGGGCGGCTCTCCTTTTAAGAGGATCCGCTCCCGTTTAGCAGAAGGATCGCTTGACGGTACGGCAGACAAAAGGGCCTCGGTATAAGGATGCAGCGGCTTTTCATAGAGAGAATCACTATCAGCAAGCTCTGCTATTTCTCCTAAATACATAACGGCTACCCTGTCACTGATATGCCTTACAACGCCAAGGTCATGCGAAATAAACAGGTAGGTCAGTGAAAACTCTTTCTGCAAATCCTTTAATAGATTCAGCACCTGCGACTGGATAGACACATCAAGTGCTGACACGGGTTCATCGGCAATAATCAGCTCAGGGTTTGTCATGAGGGCTCTTGCAATTCCGATCCGCTGCTTTTGTCCTCCGCTGAACTGGTGAGGATAACGGGAGGCATAATCCGGATTAAGCCCGACTATTTTCAGCATTTCAGCCGTTTTATCCTTACGCTCCTGCTTCGTTCCCATCTGGTGAACAATTAAAGGCTCTTCCAATATCTTTGCTACAGAATGCCTTGGATTAAGAGAAGCATATGGATCCTGAAACACCATCTGCATGTTTTTGCGGATCCTTTGCATCTCCCGCTTTTTTAATGAGAACAAATCTTCACTAGAGTAGGTGACCCTTCCTGATGTCGCATCAATGAGCCTCAAGATCAGTCTGCCTAGGGTCGATTTGCCGCACCCTGATTCTCCGACGATTCCGATCGTTTCTCCTTTGAAAACATTCAAAGTAAGGTCGTTAACTGCGACAACCTCTCTCTTTCCTCTACCAAAAAGGTCTTTTCCGGTTGGAAAAGCTTTTTTCAAAGATTCAATTTTTAATAGCGGCTCCTTCACCAACCGGCTCCCCCTCCTCTACTAAAAAACAGCTGGCAGACTGATGCTTCTTCACTTTAGTCAGCACAGGGCTTTCTTTCCTGCAGCGATCATGAGCAAATTCACACCTTGGCGCAAATTTACATCCTCCTTGGATACTGCCTGGCTTTGGAACCTGTCCCGTTATGGAATAAAGCTTCTCTTTCTTATGGTGCAAATCAGGGATCGACTTCAAGAGCCCCTTCGTATAAGGATGCTCCGGGGACTGAAAGATCGCCTCTAGATCTCCTTCTTCCACAATCTCTCCAGCATACATGACCATCACCCTCTGACAGGTTTGGGCTACAACCCCAAGATCATGTGTGATAAACAGGATGGAAGCGTTCATCTTTTCGTTTATTTCCTTCATTAAGGAAAGAATTTGCGCCTGAATGGTGACATCCAAGGCAGTCGTCGGCTCATCTGCAATCAAAATGTCAGGGCTTAGAATCATGGCCATCGCAATCATTACCCTCTGCCTCATGCCGCCTGAAAGCTGATGGGGAAATTCCTTTAACAGCTCTTCAGGCCTGGCAAGTCCAACAACCGAAAGCATTTTGACCGCCTGTTCCTTCGCTTCCTTTTTACTGACTTTTGAATGCACTCTTATCGCTTCAATCAGCTGATCGCCAATTTTAAAAAGAGGATTTAAAGACGTCATCGGCTCTTGGAAAATCATTGAGATCTCATTCCCCCTGATTTTCCGCCAATCACTCTCTGAGTAGGCTGTTAAGTCTTGTCCGCGAAATAAAATTTCTCCCGTGACACTCGCGCTTCTCTTCGCTAACAGCCCCATCAATGCTAGAGACGTCACACTCTTTCCGCAGCCTGACTCTCCTACAACTCCTAAAATTTCTCCCTCTCTCAGCGAAAAACGAATCGAATTCACGACAGGAATCTCCTGCTTCCCCTCTTTAAAGGAAACACTAAGATCCTTTGCCTCTAGAATAATCGGCCTGTCCATACTGCCACCCCCAATCTTTTCCGCATAGTATTAGGTTTCTAAAGTTTATTTAGACAAGCACGCATTTATGACTGATTGGGATGAAAAGCATATAAAAAAGCAGTGCCAATTCCTTAGAATCGGCACTGCTTTTTGTTAATAGCTGTTTTCGTATAGAGTGATGCTTTTCGTAAAAGCTGTTATAACGCACTTCGCCTTGGTTCGTGGCATTTTTCCTTAAAATCTCAGCCAAATCAAGGGTGATTTTAAAAATACAGAGTGAAAAGCAACAACAAAGTTTAAGAAAAGAGCCTTGTTAATTTATCGATTGGCGAACGACAATCCTTTTTCAGAGAGAGCACCGCGAATCAGCTCTGCGCCTTTTGGTCCCATCCCGTGAAGCTTAAGGACCTCTGCTTCAGTCAGCTTCGTAAATTGTTCAAGCCGGAAATACCCTGCTCCAGCAAGAGCGCGCTGTGCAGGCTTTGATAAACCTGCTGGAAGATCGCTTTTCTGTAGAGTATCCATCCATTTATCACTCTCTTCTTAACATTTTCAGACCTTAACGCAGCATAACGCTATAATGGCTCATCGACTTCGGGACTCCTTTTCCTTCAAGTACTCCATTATAAAGTCCAACTCTCCGTTCCATTCTAAATCGGTAATATAATCCTCGCTACGTATTTTGCACACCAGGACCATGCCAGTTTCTAATAAAAAATAGATATTCGGATGTTTGTCTTTCGTTTTCATATCATTCCATTCCTTTTACGTACCGTTTATAGAAGAAGTTCTATCCAGCGATACATTTTACCTGCCATACTTTCTTTTTTCCTAAAACACTTCAATATGTTTAGCCAAACAGGCTTACCCAGTTTAATGTAACCGGCTTTTGATAAATTTAAGCTCTTCCAAATCCGATATCAGCGCTCATCACCAATATATCAAGCGCCATCTTGAAGTTTATCGGCATACCTTCCAAATATATCGGCGGAAAACCCCACTTTATCGGCGGTTCTCAAGCTTTTATCAGCGCCGCACCACTAATGATCTTCAAACAAAAAACAGCGTAACCCGCCAAATTAATGGGTTCCGCTGCTTTCATCAGTTATTCAGCTGCTGAATTTGAAACAAGTTATAATAGTTTCCTTGAAAATCCATCAGTTCCCTATGGGTGCCCTGCTCAATGACCTGTCCGTTTTCAATGTGAATGATCTGAGAGGCATGGGTGATGGTGGATAATCTGTGGGCAACGACAAAGGTTGTCCTGTCTTTTTCAAGCTTTTCCAGTGCTTCTTGAATTAAATGTTCACTTTCAAGATCGAGAGCAGATGTGGCTTCATCAAGTACAAGGATCGGCGGGTTTTTCAGGAAAACCCTTGCAATTGCAACACGCTGCTTCTGCCCCCCGGACAGCTTTACACCGCGCTCGCCGACCTTTGTTTCATACCCTTCCGGCAAGCTCATGATAAAGTCATGGGCGTTTGCTTCTTTGGCCGCTGCGATGACTTCCTCGTCTGTAGCGTCAGGTTTTCCGATCAGAATATTTTCCTTAACCGAATGGCTGAATAGGAAGGTGTCCTGCAGAACCATACCGATTTGGTCCCTGACGCTTGTCACTTTGTAATCTCTCAAATCCACTCCATCAAGAAGAATTCTTCCTCCTGTTACATCATAAAAACGGGGAAGCAAGCTGATAAGAGTGGACTTTCCTCCGCCGCTCATCCCAACAAGCGCGATTGTATCCCCTTTTTTTGCCTCAAGAGAAATATTACTAAGTGCAAGGGCTTCGTTATCGTTATAACTGAAAGACACATTGTCAAAAACAACTGATCCTTTAATGCTTTCAGCTTTAATCGCATTTGGCTTGTCTTCAATATCATAGGGTTCATCAAGAAGCTCAAAAACCCTGTCCATGGATGCTGATGCTTGCGTCAAAGTCGTAGAAGAATTGACCAGTCTTCTTAATGGACTATAAAGCCTGTCAATATATCCGACAAACGCAACCATCGTACCGATGGTTAAGTGTCCATGAATAACCTGATAGGCTGCATAGGCAATAACCAATAGCGGTGCTGCATCTGTAATCGTATTAATCACAGCAAAGGTTTTGGCATTCCACATTGTGTGGTTTGTTGCTTTAGTTAGAAATTGATGATTTTCCTTTGAAAACAGCTTTTGTTCATGCTTTTCAATAGCAAAACTTCGAATGACCGGCATCCCAGAAACCCGCTCATGAAGGTGTCCCTGAACCTGAGCGAGCGCCTGAGACCTTTCTCTCGTAAGCCCTCTCAGCCTTCCGTAGAAATACCTTACTGAAATCCCGTAAAAAGGCAGCAGCACAATCGAGACGATTGTAAGAGGCACATCCATTGCAGCCATAAAGATAATAGCAATAATAATGGTCACAAGATCAAGCCAAACATTCATGAGGCCTGTTAAAACAAAGTCTTTCGTCTGTTCAACATCATTGATCACTCTTGAGATAACCTCGCCTGCCCGGGTATTGGAATAATAGCGCAGACTTAGCTTTTGTATGTGATGGAACAGTTTGTCCCTAATATCATAGAGGATCCGGTTGCTTGCCCACTGGGCGAAATACTGCCTGTAATATTCGATCGGCGGACGCAGAATAACAAAAATAAAAAACATAATACCCATAATCGTAAATACTTTTGAAGTTTTAGCATCAGCTGATAATCCTTGGGCCTGCAAAACATCATCAACAAGGTATTTCAAGAGTAAAGGAATAAGTAAAGGAATACCGAATTTCAAAATACCTATCAGTATGGTAACCGCAATCTGCCATTTATAAGGCCTGACAAAATGCAGATACCGTTTCATGGTACTCATTTGCATCTCTCCTCTCATTTTCGTTCAGCTGCATGGTGGCTGAAGATTTGCAAACGAAAAGCCCGTTGATCCATTCAACAGGCCAGAAGGGGTTTACTATTTTCCCGTTTCACAGGTCGTCAAGCTTCTCGTTTCCTGTTTATCTTGCTTGCCGCAAGTAATAGTTGTACCATTCGTCAACAAAGTCAGGAGAAAAAGGACCCTGCCTTTGGTGAATCCACTGCAGCAGCTTATCAACATTTTTCCTTAGAATAAGGTCGATGACTTCAGGATAATTCATCAGTTTTTTATGGTGCTCGTAT
This sequence comes from Chryseobacillus diguaensis, assembly GCF_049220665.1. Taxonomy (NCBI): domain Bacteria; kingdom Bacillati; phylum Bacillota; class Bacilli; order Caryophanales; family Bacillaceae; genus Chryseobacillus; species Chryseobacillus diguaensis. The sequence continues at coordinate 103,343 of NZ_JBMKNV010000010.1, read as the reverse complement.
TCATCTTCATCAAGCAAAATATACGTCATGTCCGGAAATACTTTTACATCCAGATCATAGTCAATATACTTTAATGCTTCTTCGTCCCATACAAATGGAGAACTGATATTGCAATAGTAGTAAATCCCATCATCGCGAAGCATGCCAATAATATTGAACCAATGCTTGGCGTGAAAATAACAAATAGCCGGTTCGCGGGTAATCCAGGTCCGCCCGTCTGATTCAGTAACGGTTGTCCTGTCATTACCGGCTATGATGCAATTCTCCGTTCCCTTCAGAACTGTGGTTTCTTCCCAAATGCGATGAATCAGTCCATTATGCTTGTAGCTATGTATTTGTATGGAATCTCCCTCCTTGGGAAAGCTCATCCATATCGCCTACTTTCAAAATGGATGCTTTGGAAATGCCTAATCTTCATTCACAAAGCGTTCTAATTGATGTTTTTTTTTATTATACCGTTTCAGGAATAAAAAAGAAAATAATAGAGCCATTCAATATGGAATGGCTCACCTGATTTTAGCGGACTTTTGCGTGAGGATCTTGATAGGAGCGGATGACATCTTCTGTCTGTTTTTCAAAAATTTCCTGAATCGCAGAGAGCTCCTTTTTCGTCTGCTCCACTTCCTTCTGAATGGAAAGCTTCGTCGCTTCATCCTGAAAATGGGTGACTTCCCGCTGAATCTCCTGGCATCGTTCTAATTCCGACTGCAGCTCCAAAAGCCTGTCCATCGTTTTTAGCTGTTCCCCGACAAGCATATTGAACGTTTCCATTCCCTGCCCCTTTCAAATCAACCACTAATCGGCTTCTTGTTCACCATTACCATTCTTCTTAAGCTATATAATTCCTTTGACAAATTATGTAGGAAAACAGGAAATTTTGTCGCTTTGAAAATAAGGGAAGGCACTTCTTCCCGAGTGCGAAGAAGTGCCTTCATTTAATTAGCTGTTTTGTTGTTTGTTTTGCTCAGCTTTTTGGTTTTGTTGCCTTACCTTTTGAGCTGAAGTTTCGCTTCCGAACTCAGTTCCGTATTGTTGGGATTGAGAAGAAGCTGCTTGCTGGTTTTGTTGCTTTGCCTTTTGAGCTGAAGTTTCGCTTCCGAACTCAGTTCCGTATTGTTGGGATTGAGAAGAAGCTGCTTGCTGGTTTTGCTGTCTCACTTGTTGAGCATTAGTTTTGCTCGGTTGTTGTTGGTTTTGGTTTTGGTTTTGGTTTGCCATTGTTATCACCTCCACGAAAATTATGATGTCCAGTGGAGGTGAATTATATCCGTCTACATGAAAAATTTTTATATTAGACGAGCAGGGACCTTCCGCCGTCTACAATAATTGTCTGGCCTCTGATCATGGAGGATTGATTGGAGATCAAGAACTCGACTGTGTCAACAAGATCTTCAATTTCAACCATTCTGCCTGCAGGTGTTTTTGAAATCGCGTCAGCCAAAAGCTCCGCTCTGTTAGGAAAATGCTTTAAGGCCTCTGTGTCAACAGCTCCTCCGGAAACCGCATTAACAACAATCCCTTTTGGAGCAAGCTCTACTGCCAGATAACGGGTTAACGCTTCAAGTGCTGCCTTTGAAACACCAACGGTTGTATAGTTTTCCAGGTAGCGGATCGAGCCCAATGAGCTGATGCTGATGATTTTACCGCCCTCCCCTGTTTTCTCCATTCGTTTTGCCGCTTCCTGTGCACAGAAAAGCAGCGCTTTGCTGTTAATATCCATTGTCCAGTCCCAGTGGGATTCCTCCAGCTCCATGGCTGGCCTTAAAACACCAGAAGCTGCATTGTTTACAAGGACATCAAGTCTTCCGAAAGCAAGGTCAATTTGTTCAAAAAGATCTTTAATCTTTTCCGGCTTCCCAACATTTGCTTTAACAACAAGTGCTCTTGCACCAAGCTTTTCAATTTCTTCTGCCGTCTCTAAAGCAGCCTGCTTGTTCCTTAAGTAATTAATGACAATGTCGTACCCTTTGTCTGCCAGACGCAAGGCGATTGCCCTTCCGATTCCTCTGCTGCTTCCTGTGACAAGAGCTACTTGATTTAGACTCATTTTTGAAAACCTCTCTTTGTTTTTATCGAATAGTTATTTTTATTATATCAAACACTAATGGTGTTAAATAAGCTGTGAAATCTAAACCGGGAGGCTAACTGCTCATGTATGTAGGCCGTGATATGACAGAACTATCAATGATTTCCATCAAAGAATGGAAAGACAGTGAGCTTTCTTATTTCCATCATTCCTTTCAGCAGATCATGCCTTACTTAAATACAGAAGGTCATACCATTTACCGTGAGGTTCTGGAAGAAATTTCAGAACGAGGCGGGCTGAAAAGAAATGAAGCCGATTATACCCATGGCACTGTTATCACATCTGACTGACTGTTAAGCATCAGAGTCGGCAATAAGCCGGCTGATTTTTTGATGAGAGACGGGGAATGCATAACGCTGCATTTCCTCTTCTGTCACTTTTTTTAAATTATTTCCTGATGTTTCATCAACCAAACCTGTAAAAACTGAGATCTCCCATTTAATATGAGAAAAAACGTGACTGATGACGCCTTCTACTGTATCAAGGCTTGCCCGTAGACTATATTCCTCTTTTAAATATTCCTCAAGCTGGGCTTTGGCAGCTGTCCCAGGGATGATCTCGCAATTCGGAAATTCCCAAAGGTTAGCGAGCAATCCAGTCGGATTCCGCTTGTTTATGTAATAGTTTCCCTCTTTGTCTGTCAGCACAGCTGCAGCCATTCTGACAGGCTTTGGCTTGCTCTTTTTGCTTTTCACCGGGTATTCCTTTTGGGTTCCTGTTTGAAATGCTTCACAGTATTCCTGTACGGGGCAAAGCAGACAAGAAGGGGTGGCAGGAATACAGATTAATGCCCCGAGCTCCATTAATGCCTGATTAAAGTCAGACGGATTTTTTTTGGAAATCATAATCCGGATCGCTTCTTCAAATACCTTTCTAGCTTTTGGTTTTGCGATGTCTTCATCAATCGCAAGGATTCTCGAGATAACCCTCATAACATTTCCATCCACAGCCGGTTCAGGGATATTATAAGCGATGCTCATAACGGCACCCCTTGTGTACGGGCCGACTCCTTTCAGCCCGGCAAACTCATCGGGTTCTATAGGAACGATGCTGTTGTACCGCTCTTTAACCTCCCTAACAGCTGCCTGAAGATTCCTTACTCGTGAATAGTAGCCCAGCCCTTCCCATGCTTTTAAAATTTCCTCCTCATCAGCATCAGCCAGTGCATCGACAGTCGGAAATTTTTCCATAAATGCATGAAAATAAGGTATGACAGTATCTACTCTTGTTTGCTGCAGCATGACTTCAGATACCCAAATGCGGTAGGGGTCCTTGTTTTCCCGCCATGGGAGCGTCCGCTGTTCAAGCTGAAACCAGGCAATCAGATCATTTTGAAATCCTTCGATATTAAATGTATTCTTGATGTCCATATTGCCCTCCATAGGTTAAGTTTCAGTGATTATTGGGAAAAATGGATAATAGGCTATTACTTATCAACGCATTATTTTGAGCCAAGCTGCTTATTTTTTGTTAAGATACGTTAAACTTTCTTATCATATAAGAAAAGCGCAAGGCCAGCTAGCTGCTTTTCGCAAACGAAGCGTTAAGATAAGATATACGAATATTATTTCACCATCAAAAAGATGGGAGGGAAATCATTTGGATACCGGAACACATGTCGTAATGGGAATTGCACTTGGAAGCCTTGCAACACTAGATCCAACTATTGGAATTCATACACCTGCAGCCCATTCTATCATGGCTGCTGTCTTAATTGGCTCCCAGGCTCCTGATATTGATACCATATTGAAGCTGAAAAACAATGCTGTTTATATACGCAATCACCGGGGGATTACCCATTCTATTCCCGCTGTCCTAATATGGACGTTATTGATAACCGGCGCAGTTTACCTGTTCTCACCTGGTATAGATCTTCTTCATCTGCTGATGTGGACCTTTATTGCCGTTGGACTTCATGTTTTTGTGGATATTTTTAATGCATACGGCACCCAGGCAATTCGGCCGTTTTCAAAAAAGTGGGTAGCTCTCGGTTTGATCAATACCTTTGATCCAATTATTTTCTTCCTTCATATAGGGGGGATTGTCATTTGGTCCCTTGGCGTTCCGCCTGGATATGCTTTTTTAGCCGTCTATGTCATTTTAGTCGTCTATTATATCACCCGTATTGTGATGAAAAGAACCATCGTTCATAATATTAAAAAACGGTTCGATGATATTGTTGATATTACAATAGCACCAACGATCAAGTTTCAAAAATGGCACTTGGCCATTACAACGAAAACCAATTTTTTTGTCGGCAAAGCAAAAAACGGAAAAATCATGATACTTGATGAATTTGAACGCCATCCTGTTCCGCGCACGCCGTTATTCAAAGCTGCCGAAAAGGACCATAACATCTCGGCTTTTCTCTCCTTTTCACCTGTTTACAGATGGGAAGTGGATGAGTTTAAGGACCATTACGAAGTCCGGTTTATAGATCTTCGCTACAGAAGCAAAGAATATTATCCATTTGTTGCTATCGTTCAGCTGGATGCAGATTTGAATATTATCAGTTCTTATACAGGCTGGATCTTCAGTGAAGAGAAGCTTCGGAAAAAGCTGCATCTTTTTCCTGATGAAGTATTGAGATAAGCTAAGACACTTGGCATTTTCCAAGTGTCTTTTTTATTGCTTTAATGTTTTAAATCATTCTCATCCTTTAATAACTCACTTATTTCGGATTAAGAGCAGCAAAATGGTGGAGCTTGTCTCCATAAGCATCAATCATTTGCCTGACAATTCGTTCAGTTACTTCCTTGCCTTGATAGTCTCTTCCAGCCTTCGCACGGGTTGTTTCAAAATCCTCCCAAAGAAGCTCCACCCATGTTCTTGCCTTTTCAGGGCTCAGCGAGTTATTCTTTTCAAGCAAGAGACTCGCAAGTCTTTCGTAATATGTTTCCATTATAATCACCTCGAGAAAAATTCCTTTAATATCTATTTATAATTAGCCGATTGTTTCAAATACTAATCATACGCTTTAACAAGCGTGCTATTTCATCCATGGGGGGTTAGCGCATGCGGAACAAGGCCAAAGGCTTTCCGAGCAAGGAAGACAACAAATTTGAAGGTCAGCCTCGCGCAAGAGATGAATATGCCTCAAAAAGGGCTGATGGTTCCATTAATACTCACCCGCAGGAGCGGATGAGAGCTTCAGGTCTTCGCCAGGATTTTAATTCCTGACATTACTGATATGGAGGTGCTTCGAATGGGTACCAATAATCACAAACCCTATTTTGATCATATGTCTGCCATGAAATCTCAAGCCTATCCACAGCCGTGGGCCAATGCGAAACATGCACATTCCCAGGTGAATGGTGAAACACAGCAGAGCCAGAACCTGGTTATTCTGCAGCGTGAAACCCGCAAGCGCTCATAGCGCTGCTGCCACACTCCTAAGCGGATTGTACCGGTATTTTAAGCTCCGGTATGATCCGTTTTTACAAGCATGGAAATCGGCAATGCCTCTTCCTGATCCTTAGAAGAACCGCGATGCCCCCATGCAAAAACCCCATTCATATAATGAATGTGAAACGTTTCTCCCGGATCCCCTTCGATCTCATAGCTTTCCTCTTGTTTAAAATCATCCGGATTCAGCATGTACGATTTTGCCATGGCAATTTTTCTTTCCAGCACAGCGAATTCGTTGATCATACCAAGCTGCTCTGCCTTTCTGGCTTTCTCTTTAAGCGTTCCAATTTCAGAATTCAATTCATACTCTGTCATTTCACTGTATCGTTTCATATGCTGTTCTCCCTTAAATTTCATCTTCAATTAGTATAGAATAGGAAGCGCTTATTTTCAAAAATTATATTGTTCCTGGAAAAGAGGTAGTGCTAAATGTCAGCAGTTGTTATTACAGGTGCAGGATCAGGTCTCGGCAAAGCCCTTGCCCATGTATATGGGAGCCATTATAAGGAAGTTCTGCTTCTTGGCCGAAACGAAGAAAGACTTGCAAAAGCAAAGGAAGAGCTTACAGCAGAAAACATTCAAAGCACTGTCTATTCCTTCGATACCACCGATTATGAAAAAACGGCTCAATTTGCCGAAAACGCTTTTCAAAATCATGAAATTTCATTATTGATTAATAATGCTGGAGCAGGCCATTTTGGACCAATTGAGACTCTTGGTGAAAAGGAAATACATGAAATAATTGATACAAATGTCAAAGGCACCATTTTTATGACTCAGGCATTTATTAAGCAGTTTCAAAAAACTGGACAAGGAGAAATCCTTCAAATTATCTCAACAGCCGGCCTTAGAGGGAAGGTGAATGAGAGCGTCTACAACGCCTCTAAATTTGCAGTGAGAGGATTTACAGAAGGCCTCAGAAAAGAATTGGCTGAAACATCTATTAAAATAAAAGCAGCCTATATGGGAGGAATGGACACGCCTTTTTGGGACAGCACCAGCCATATAAGCGACAAAAGCCGTTTAAAAAATCCAATGGACATCGCAAGGAAAATCTTTTCCGAAGAGTCAGAGGATATCGTTTTTGATTAATATACAAAATCCCTTAAGAAAATCTTTGTTTGTGAAAGGCTGACCCTATATTTAGTCTCGAAACCATTGGGATGGCAAAAACTTTAAGAAAAGATGCCCCGATGCTGGTCTAAATGCGTGATAAATGCATGTACGAAAAACTACAATCTCTGCGAAAACAGTATTATTTAATGCATGAAGACGGATTACTCTTGTTCCTGTAAGTAAGCATCAATCAGATCAAGTGAAAAACCTTTCCGGTAAAGGTATTGTTTCATTTTCATCTTATAGGTAAAATCATCTTCAATTGAATAGCGCCTTTTGATTTTTTCTGCTTGCAGGATAAGAGCTTCCATTTCCATCTCAGAGCTATTTTCGTAATCCACAGATTGAATAGCTGAAGAGATCACAGCAAAAGAGAACCCTTTTCTGAGAAGAGACTGTTCAAGCTTTTGCTTCAGCATAATGGTAGACTGTCCTGAACTTTTCTTTACTTCTTTTTCAATAATTTTCAGCGCCTCTTCTATTTGGGCCTCTTCAAAATAAACAGAGAGAGCCCGCTCAATATCGGCTTGTCCGACTCCTTTTTGAATAAGCTCCTGACGGATGACTCCAGGTCCCTTTCCATTTGTTTTCCAATGTGTACGGACTAATGCTTCTGCAAAATCTCCATCATTTATGTAATTGTATTCCTCAAGCTGATGAAGGACCTCTTGAATAATCGCCTCTTCATATTCTTTTTGCAGAAGGTGTGTACGGATTTCCCCTTTTGAACGCATACGGTAGCTTAAATAATTAATTGCTGCATTATAAGCTTTTCTGACATCGTCCCCATATTGAATTTCTACAATGTCCAATTCATCAATTTCCAGCCCTTTACGGAGCCCGAATTTAATGAGTGTCGTTTCATCTACACTAAAGGCGTATTCTTCACCATTTCCTTTGTCAAGAAATATATTATAACGATCTTTTAATTTTTTTTGAGCGGTAATTTTCGTTACATATGCCATGGCCGTCACCTCTTCTTATTATTTTAGCACACGTTTATCCTGAACCTTAAAGGGTAGAGAGCATAGAAAAAAGGTTTTTTCAGGAAAATACATTATGATGAAACGAACAAGATATCGGGAACTTACGTTTATTAAAAGGATGAGGTGATGGAATGAAGGTAGCAATCGCTGGAGGATCAGGATTTGTTGGAAGCCAGTTAACAAATATTTTAACAAAAGCTGGCCATGAGGTTCTAATTTTAACAAGAAGTGATAAACAAGGCGGTGGAGAAATCACCTATGTGCAATGGATGAAGGACGGAAGCCTGCCTGAAAAACACCTGGACGGAATCGATGCTATCGTTAACCTTGCGGGAAAAAACATTAACGATCGCTGGACAGATGAAACGAAAAAACAAATCATTGAAAGCCGCGTGGAAGCGACAAATGAGGTTTACCGCATCCTAAATGCCCTTGAGAAAAAACCATCCGTTTTAGTGAATGCAAGTGCTGTTGGCATTTACGGAACTTCTTCTAAAGCGACATTTATCGAAGAAGACACAGGGAGCGGAAACGACTTTCTCGCTAAAACAGCAAAAATATGGGAAAATGAAGCAAAAAAAGTGGGGGAGCTTGGCATCAGGCTTATTTTTGCAAGATTTGGGGTTCTTCTCGGCAAAAATGCTGGCGCCCTTCCTAAAATGATGCTGCCTTATAAATTATTCTTAGGAGGAAATTTCGGATCTGGAGAACAGTGGATCTCATGGATCCACGCTGAGGACGCAGCCAAAATGATTCTTTTTGCCATCGAGAACAAAAAAATCAACGGTCCTATGAATGTAACAGCACCAAATCCTGTCCAAAATAAAACGTTCGGAAAAACACTTGCTAAAGCCATGAACAGACGTCATTGGCTGCCTGCCCCAGCATTTGCACTAAAGGCTGCCATAGGCGAAATGAGCATGCTTGTGCTTGATGGCCAAAGAGCTATTCCAAAAAAAGCACTTGAACAAAAGTATGCATTTTCATATCCAACCCTTGATGAAGCGTTAACAAACATTATAAAATCAAGTTAACAACGGATAGAATAGGAGTTAACCATGGACAGAATTTTATTTAAAAATGCATCGATTTTCCCTATAACCGACGAGCCTATGTACGGCAGCGAGCTCTATGTGAAAGATGGAAAAATTGCTGCTATCGGGAAAAATCTTTCCGTACCAGAAGATACTCTTGGGATTGATTGTGACGATCAGTTCCTTTTTCCAGGCTTTATTGACGTTCATACACATCTTGGGCTTTATGATGAAGGTACAGGCTGGGCCGGCAATGATGCGAATGAAACGATTGAGCCTCTGACACCTCATATCAGGGCTTTCGACAGTGTTCATCCGCTTGACTCAGGTTTCAAGGATGCCATAAGCCATGGAATTACAACCGTTCATATTATGCCTGGAAGCGCCAATATTATTGGCGGGACCACATCTGTTATTAAAACATGCGGAAAGAATATATCGGATATGCTTTTGCAAGAAACAGCCGGCTTAAAAATGGCTCTCGGTGAAAATCCGAAGCGCATTCACAGTCATGGCAATAAGGAGTCCATTACAAGAATGGGTATTATGGGCATGCTGAGAGAAGCGTTTTACAACGCTAAATTCTGCGATGATAAAGATGATTTCCGCTCTATCCCCATCAAACGTGCGCTAAACAGGGAGATTCCTGTTCGAATACATGCCCACAGAGCAGATGATATTCTTTCTGCCATTCGCTTTGCCGAAGAATTCAATTTAGATTACAGAATTGAACACTGTACAGAAGGCCATCTGATTGCCGAGCACCTGGCCGGAAAAAACGCAAAAGTCAGTGTCGGGCCAACGTTTACAAGACGGTCAAAAGTTGAGCTGAGAAACAAAAGCTGGACCACCTATAAAGCACTCGCTGATCAAGGTGTCGAAGTGTCCATTACAACCGACCATCCTTACACTCCAATTCAATATTTGAACATTGTCGCATCCCTGGCTGTAAGAGAAGGACTTGATGAACAAACAGCTATTGAAGGCATTACCATTACCCCTGCGAGAAATCTTCGCGTGGAAGATCGGGTTGGAAGTCTGGAAGTCGGAAAAGATGCGGATATCGTGCTCTGGAGCCATCATCCCTTCTATTATTTAGCCAAACCGCAGCTTACAATGATTGACGGAAAAGCCGTTTTTACCGACCAAAAATGGAGCGAAAAAAACGGGCTGAAAATCAATAAAAATGTCTAGAAATTTCCTATAAAAAAGTTGTTTCCTTTTTCGTTTTTTTCGAGTATGATACTTGTGAAAAGCTTGATTTTTTCACCTGCAAAACACAACTGAATTGACCATATTACGTTATGGGAAGGCAAATGGTGCGCCACCAGTTTAACTGGTTCTAGTGGGTTCGATTCCCACCCCGAAATTTTTTGGAGCTACAATAAAAAATTTCGAGGGTGGGGGCTAACAGCATTCTTCTGCCCTCAATTGGAGGGAGAGATAATGATGCTTAAAAAACGTGACGTTCACGATAGTCATGCGCTGTTCGAACTTATGCAACACCCGGATGTCTTCCCATTTGTCCGTCATAAAGCAACATCCATTGAAGAATACCTGTTTCTAACGAAACAAACGATCGAAGCCGAAGAGCGCGGTGAATTGATTTCACGTACCATTCTCGACGAATGGGGCACTCCAATTGGCACAATCAGTCTCTTTGACATTCAGGAAGGCGCCGGCTTTCTCGGAACATGGATCGGCAAGCCATACCACGGCAAAGGCTACAACAAATTAGCGAAAGATGCTTTCTTCAACGAATTGTTCTATGAACTCGACGTTCATACGATATTCATGCGCATCCGCAAAATCAATATCCGCTCAATCAAAGCTGCCGAAAAACTTCCATATGTCCTGAATTCAAATGAAACAAGAGAAGCCCTGTTGGAACAAATCAATGAGGGTAAAGACACTTACAACCTTTACGAAATCCCAAAAGACCTTTATACCTTCGATGCCATCCGCACAGCAGCTGCTGAGGCGGAAGAACAGCATTTAAAGGAAGCTTAATATGGGAGGGCTTACCCGCAAACGGGTAAGCCCTTTTTTTGCGGCTAATTGGGGATTGGACCGGAAGATTGAGGTTTTGGCATTGACTTGAGACTGGCTTAGAAGATTGAGGTTGTTACACTGAATTGGAAACTGGTATGTAAGATTGAGGTTTCGGATTGTTAAGAGCACTTTTGGCTTGTTAGATAAGGGTTTCCGCTTGTTAAATTGCGTCTTTGAACAGTTAGAGACCAGTTTTGGACAGTAAGCTGTTTAGACAAGGCTCTAACTATGAAAAGGTGCTTTAAATACAAAAATCTCCTCAAGAAGTAAGCCATTATTCCCTATAAAATGAAGAAAAATCACTGTATTTCATTCGAATTTCAGCTCTTTTTTAGACAGGGTATGGATCATTCCTCATTTGACAAAAATAGAAAGAACCTGACGAAAGGAGGGACATTCAATGAGCGATAAGAAAAAGCGTGAAAACGTCCGAAGAAACCTGACAACGGCACAGGAAGTTACATACAGAAAAGAATTCAAAGCAGCAGACAGAGCTGGAGGATATGCGGAGCGGAGACACTAATTTCCTTTATATTTCTCCCTGAAAAAGGCCACTCTATAAAGGAACAGCAATGTTCAACTTTAAGGGGGGCTAAATCATGGGAAGAGGACATAAACAAAAAACAAGAGACAGCAACAAAGGCTCATTGCCGCAGGTTCCAAAGAATTTAAAAAAGGAAACTGACGGAGTTTATGAAGAATTCTCCCAGGAGCTTGCCGATACAAACGACAAGCAAGCACAAGCTCGATCTAAAGCTGCTGATCAGCGTCAAAAAATGAAAAAGCGTTAATTTCAAAAGGAGGGTCCTTGTTTAAGGACCCTCCTTTTTTTATGCACATTAACCAACTTGGGACAGAAACTCATCCCACAAATCATCGATCCATCTCCACCGAAAACTTATACCTGTCAGCCCTGTAATAAGAGTGAACCAGCTCCAATACACGCTTATCCTTTAGCCATGTTTTCCGCTGAATGCATAGAATCGGTGATCCTTCTTTCATTTCCAGAATGTCTGCTTCTTTTTTGCGTGCTATTGCTGCTTCGATTTCTTGCAAACCTTTGCCGATTTCAAGACCTGCGGTTTTTTCTACATACTCATAGATTGACCCTTTTGCTATGTCCATTGTTAAATTCGGAATCAGATCACAGGACATATAAAGGCACTCATAGGCCATTGGCAGCCCATCTGCCAACCGGATTCGTTTTATTTCATAAATAGGTGCCCCTATTGATATTTCCAGCTTTTCAGCAATAGAGGGGAGTGTCTGAACCTTTGTAAAGTGAATCAAAATGGTTTCAGGATTCATCCCGCGTGACTTCATGTCTTCTGTGAAACTTGTCAGCCCCTTGAGATTCTGCTCCAGCTTTTTTTGAGCAATGAAGGTCCCTTTTCCCCGCTGCCTTTCAAGATACCCTTCATTGACAAGATTACTGATAGCTTGGCGAACGGTCATCCTGCTGATTGAAAACCGTTCAGAATATTCACGTTCAGATGGGAGCATATCTCCGGGGTTCAGATCCCCGTTTTCAATTTGCTTTTTTATGCCCTCTTCCAGCTGAAAATAAATCGGAAGAGGAGATTGTTTGTTAATCATGTGTTCAACAACTGTTTATGGGCCGAATTTAATTTTGATAAGGCATCCTGATCAGCGATAATAATCACGTTTCCATGCTGCTTTAGAATGGTTGCAGGAATCTCTTCTGAAATTTCTTCGTGAACAATTTTTTCTAAAATGCCGGCTTTTTTGACTCCTGATGCGAGAAGCAAGATTTGCTTACTTTTCATAATGGAGCCAATTCCCATGGTAATCGCATGCGCAGGTACTTCATTGATGCTGTCAAAGTAGCGCGCATTGGCTGCTCTTGTAGATTCTGTCAGCTTTACCTTATGAGTAGCTGAATCGAACGGAGTGCCAGGTTCATTAAAGCCGATATGCCCATTTTCTCCAATTCCAAGAAGCTGAAGATCAATGCCCCCAAGGCCATCAATCAAGTTTTCGTACCGTTCTGATTCTTTTTCTATATCATCTGCCACACCGTTTGGAAGATGTGTTTGGTTAGCTGAAAAATCAACATGCTTGAACAAATTTTCATTCATATAGTAATAGTAGCTATTTGGATGATCAGAAGGCAGACCAACATACTCATCAAGGTTGACACTAGATGCTTTTTTGAAAGAAAGGCTATCTTCCTCATATTTAGCAATCAGGATTTCATACGGTCCAAGAACGGTACCGCCCGTTGCAAGCCCGAGAACAGCATCAGGTTTATTGGCTAATACGGACTGGATGATCTCAGCTGCTTTCAGGCTCATATCCTGATAATTCTTCGCTTCAATTAACTTCATCTTGTAAACCCTCTTTCATAAAAGCAATTTTCCCTCTGCAAATGGTTAAAATCACTTCGTTTTGATCATCAAGAATGACAATGTCCGCATCTTTATCCGATTTTATACTCCCTTTTCGATCAAACACATTCATTTCTTTAGCTGGATTGACGGAAGTCATTTGAATAATATCTTCCATTTTGCAGCCTGTAAAAGAAATCATATTTTGAACTGCATCCCTCATACGGAGAATACTGCCTGCAAGAGTTCCATTTTGAAGTGTGGCTTTTCCATCCTTCACTTCCACTTCCTGCCCGCCCAGATCATAATAGCCGTCATTCAGGCATTTTGCCCTCATCGCATCTGTTACAAGAACAACCCGCTCTCTGCCTTTATTGCGATAAGCAAGCTTAACCATCGCCGGAGCAATATGAATGCCGTCCACAATCATTTCAGATGTAATTCTATCTTCAAGAAGCACACTTCCGACTACACCCGGTTCCCTGTGATGCAGCGGGCTCATTCCGTTATATAAATGAGTTGCATGAGTGATCCCAGCTTCGACCCCCTCATTCACTTCAGCATGAGTGGCATCTGAATGGCCAATGGATGCAACCACTCCTGTTTCTTTTAAATAGGATGCAAGCCCAAGGCCCCCATTTCGTTCAGGTGCCAATGTCACAAGACGAATAGTGTGATTTCCAGCCTCCTGCCACTTCTTGAACAGCTCAACATCCGGCTCAATAATGTGATCTGGGTGCTGAGCCCCTGCTCTTTCTGGAGAAAGAAATGGGCCTTCAAGATGAATGCCAAGAATTTCTGCCTTTCCTTTTCCCTGTGAGTTCTTCATAAAATTTGCTATATTTTCGATGGCTGCTTCTATCGCCCTTTGACCCACAGTCATTGTCGTAGCCAGAAAACTTGTCGTTCCTTCCTTCGGCAAAAGATGGGCCATTGTTTCTAGCGCCTCGTTAGTTGCATCCATCGTATCTGCCCCGCCTGCACCATGGATGTGCAGATCAATCATGCCAGGTATTAGTTGATGGGATGGATCAAAGACCATTTCAGTTACTTTATCTGATCTTGCAGAATCAAAGCTTTCTCCTGTTTCTACTATTTTCTCTTCATCAATCAGTACGTAACCATTAGGGAATATCTGATCTTCAGCGTACACTTTTAAATTTCTAAGCAGTAACATCAAATCTCCCTCCTTTTCACCATTCTTTTATTTAATTTTATCACTCTTTAAAACTAGTTGTCTATACCAGTTGAAGGGTAGGTCATCCTATTGACAAACTTATGAGAACATTTATAATTAAAAATGCGAACATACATTCCGTATTAAGGAGGTCAACTTTTTGAAACAATTTCTCATCTTTTTAAGTAATAAAAATTCAATTGGCATTACAAATGATTTAGTCAGTTCGCATAAAGCTTATTTAAGAAAGCTGAAAAAGCATGGTCATCTAAAAATGTGCGGACCTTTTGAAGATAATGACAAAGCGTTTTTCATCTATTCATCAGAAAGCATTGGCGATGCTGCTTCCCTTCTGTTAAATGATCCTATCATGCAAGAAAACTGCTTTTCATCTTATGAAATACATGAATTTTCTGAAGCCAATATCAGCACTGGCCAGCTATAGGGCAATGCGGCATACAAATCTCCGCTTGCCCCCGAAACCTTAATTCTCATCCAATCCTAAAGAAAGCAGCGGAATTCTATTCTCATACTTTTTGATAAGCTGAAAGTTATGATGATCAGCATTGCTGACATTTCCGCTTAAAAAGATAGGCGGTGTTATTCCTTCTTCAGCCATCATCACAATCGCTTCTGACAAAAGGCCGTTCAAAATGGCTGCCCCAAGGATCGTGGATGTTGGTGTAAAAGGAACAGGCACCTTATCATGCCGCATGATAGCATCTCCGGCAACGGACAAGTTATCCACAAGAAGATCCGCACAATCGGAAAGATGCTTGCCGCTTTTATGCCTGGAAGGAAAACCTTTTGACGTCTCCACTGAGGTTATGGCAATGACAAATGCCCCTTTTTTCTTTGCATGGAGCGCGACATCTACAGGCACAGGATTTCTTCCGGATGTAGAAATAACGATTACTATATCCTGATCCCTGAAATCCTCCTTTTCCAAAAATTCAGCAGCATAATCATTTTTTCTTTCGAATAAAGAGGACCTTACGGCACCTTCGTGAAGCATTAACGGCTCAATTAAAATTGGTTTTACCGGTACGAGACCTCCCGCTCTGTAAAACACCTCTTCTGACAGCAAATGGCTATGTCCGCAGCCGAAAATTTGAACAATCCCGCCTTGCTTGATACTTCTCGCCACTTCACTTGCACCTTTTTTTAAATGATCTGTTTCTCTCTCTATCAGCTGTTTCAATTTGTTCCCTACTTCTTCTATGTATGCTTCAAGCATCATATTCCCCTTTCTTATGCACAGCTTATTCATTCATTATGTGAATAACTTACCCACACCTCTGTGTATAATGTGCATAACTTTACTAAAACGGCTTTCCTTAACCATAGGTTATCCACACAACTTACCCACAGGCGTAGAATAAGGTGGGGATAAAACCATAATGTCTATCTTTATTATATAAGTTCTTTTTATTAATGGCTCTTTTCTTAAACTTTGTTGTTTTTCATCTAATTTAATGAATTCTGCGTATTTTAAGAAAAGATGCCACGAAGCTAATCTTTATACTTGTTTTAAGCCCTTACGAATAGAAATAATCTTTGCGAAAACAGCCTTATTATTTAAACAAAAAAATAGAAAGGAGCTCCTCTATAAGCAAGATGGCTAATAGATAAACTCCTTCCGTATTAATGACCGCCTAAATAGGCCATTTTGATCTCATCGCTTGTGTACAATTCATCCGAAGATCCAGATAGAACCACTTTGCCTGTCTCAATAACATATGCCCTGTCAGCAACCGAAAGAGCCATATTGGCGTTCTGCTCAACAAGCAGAATTGTTGTTCCTGTTTCATTGATTTCCTTAATGATTCGGAAAATGGTCTGAACAAGCAGCGGGGCAAGTCCCATCGACGGTTCATCCAAAAGAAGGAGACGCGGCTCTGCCATTAGCGCCCTTCCCATTGCAAGCATCTGCTGCTCTCCTCCAGAAAGTGTACCTGCATGCTGTTTTCTGCGTTCAAGCAGTCGAGGAAACAGATGATAAACACGGTCAAAATCAGATTTGATGCCAGCTTTATCCTTTCGTAAATACGCACCAAGCTCTAGATTTTCCTCAACTGACATGTTCGCAAAAACCCGTCTTCCTTCCGGTACATGAGAAATTCCTTTTTTTACAATCCACTGTGCTGCTTTGCCGCATATGGATTGCTCTTCATACAAAATTTTGCCCTGCTTCGGCTTTAAAAGTCCTGAAACAGTTTTGAGCAGTGTGCTTTTCCCCGCTCCATTTGCTCCAATCAGCGTAACAATTTCCCCTTGATTGATTTCAAGTGAGACACCTTTCAGCGCATGGATGTTTCCATAATAAACATTGAGGTCTTGTATGTTCAGCATTATGAAACCTCCTCTCCCAAGTATGCTTCAATGACCTTTGGATTGTTCCTGATTTCCTCTGGTGCACCCTTTGCAATCAGCTGGCCATGGTCAAGAACATAGATCCGTTCACATACTCCCATGACGAGAGGCATATCATGTTCGATTAAAAGTACTGTTAGATTGAATCTTTCGCGGATAAATCCAATCAGGTTCATTAATGCTTCGGTTTCTTTATTGTTCATTCCCGCAGCAGGCTCATCAAGCAAAAGGAGCTTCGGTCCCGCTGCAAGCGCTCTGGCAATTTCAAGCCTTCTCTGCTGGCCGTACGGAAGGTTTTTTGCCTTCTCATGACGGTATTGTTCCAGCCCAAAAACAGATAGATACTCTAATGCCTTTTCCTCGATCTCCTTTTCTCCTGAGAAATGAACAGGAAGCCTGAAAATGGATTGAATCATTTTATGTTTTGATTGCGTATGACAAGCAACTTTGACATTATCGAGCACAGATAGTTCTCCAAACAGACGGATATTCTGAAAAGTTCGGCTTATTCCTTTTCTTGTGATTTGGAAAGGTGCGAGTCCATTGAGCTTCTCTCCGTTAAGCTGAATACTTCCTTCTGTTGGAACATAAACACCTGTAAGCAGGTTAAAGAACGTTGTTTTACCGGCTCCGTTCGGACCGATGAGGCCAACAAGCTCTTTTTCCTTAATCTCTAAATTTACTTCGGAAACTGCCTTGAGCCCTCCGAACCGGATGCCGGCATTTTCCACTTTAAGCAACGGTGTGTTTGCTGCCATCTGGCGTACCTCCTTCCTGCTGCTTTGTTTTTTTGAAGAAGGATGTAATTTCCCTTGTTCCCATTAATCCTTGAGGGCGGTAAAGCATCATGATAATCAGAACCAAACTGTAAATAATCATCCTTGTTTCAGGATATTCCTGGAGGAAGGTCGAGATGATCGTCAGCAAAACAGCCGCAATCACCGCTCCTGACATGCTGCCAAGTCCTCCAAGCACAACAAAGATCAAAATATCGAATGATTTCAGAAAACCGAAGTTTGTCGGCTGGATGATGTAAAAGTTGTGAGCAAATAGTCCGCCTGCAATACCTGCAAAAAAAGAGCCGATCATAAAAGCCGCTACTTTATAATAGGTTGTGTTAATTCCCATCGCATCTGCTGCGATTTCATTTTCCCTGATGGCGATGCAGGCCCGGCCGTGTGTCGAATTGGTAAAGTTCGCGATCACAATGACAGTGATAAGGACACAACTGAAAACCCACGGCCAGTCGGACATGTGAGATACCTGCATCCCGCTTGCACCGCCAACATAGTCGGTATTGAGGAAGATAATCCGGACGATTTCACCGAAACCAAGGGTCGCGATAGCCAAGTAATCGCCTTTTAACCGTAGACTCGGAAGCCCGATAATCAGCCCGGCGGCTGCCGCTGCAATTCCCCCAATTAAAAGAGCAACTGGAAACGGCATGCCAAGCTTCATGGTTATAATAGCAGAACTGTATGCTCCGACAGCCAAAAATCCAGCATGCCCTATGGAAAACTGGCCTGTAATTCCAATAATCAAGTGGAGGCTGACAGCCAAAATAATGTTGATTCCGATTGTCAAAAGTGTATTAACTAAAAATGAATTCAGAGCACCTGTACTAATGAAAATCTGGCTGATGATAAAAAACAGGATGCTTGCACCAATCCATTGCCAGAAGCCTTTTGCCCGTTTGAGAGCTGCCATAATTCTCCCCTCCCTATACTTTTTCTCTCACGTTTTTTCCAAAAAGGCCTGATGGACGGAAAATCAATATGAGGATTAAAATAACAAATGCAGCTCCATCCCGCCATAAGGAAAAACCAAATGCACTGACAAGAGCTTCAACTACTCCAAGCACAAGTCCTCCTGCCATTGCCCCGGGAATAATGCCGATCCCGCCAAGTACAGCTGCAACAAATGCCTTGAGACCAGGGATGATTCCCATCAAAGGTTCAATTTTTGTATAATACGTGCCAAAAATAACCCCTGCTGCTCCTGCAAGAGCAGATCCAATCGCGAAGGTGGCTGAAATGGTCCTGTCCACATTAATTCCCATCAGTTTTGCTGCTTCTGTATCATAAGAAACAGCTCTCATCGCTTTTCCGATTTTTGTTTTATGAACGACAAATTGAAGAATACCCATCAATCCAAGAGAAACAGCAAGAATCAGCACAGACTGGCTGTTAATAGTGATGCTGCCAAAATGAAGCTCTGTTGAAGGAAGAACATTTCCAGGATAAGCTTCAGGCTGTGCCCCCCTTACATAAATGGTTCCATATTCTATAAAGAGCGAGACGCCAATCGCTGTGATCAGCGCCGCAATTCTAGTAGCATTTCTCAAAGGCTTGTACGCAATCCGCTCAATTAAAACTCCGAAAAGGGCACAAATCGCCATTGAAATAATCAAAGCCGGGAAAAATCCCAAATGCAAAATGGAGATGGAGTAAAAGCCAGCAAAAGCTCCAACCATGAACACATCTCCGTGGGCAAAATTGATCAGCTTCACTATGCCGTAAACCATTGTATATCCGAGGGCTATAAGGGCATATATGCTGCCGAGAGATATTCCGTTAACAAGCTGTTGAATAAGTTCCATATAAGCACCCTCCTGTATTCACCATTGTAAAAAGCTTTTTTCGCAAAGATTGCTGCTATTCGTACGGGTTTAGAACATGCTTGAAGATACACTTTGCGGCTTCTTTTCTTAAAATTCGCTAATGACGATTTGCTCAAAATTTATTTAGTTAGATGAACAAAGCAACAAAGTTTAAGAAAAGAGCCCTGTAAAAGATGGAATGGGGGGACATGCCCCCCCATCCGCTACATTGCTATTTAAGGATTTACTTTTGAGTTAAATACCTGTTTGCCGTCTTTGTATTCGAGGATACTGGCTGATTTAACCGGGTCATGGTTTTTATCAAGCGTCAATTTTCCTGATATTAGCTGAAGTTCTTTTGTCGCAGCAAGAGCTTCTTTAATTTTCGCCGGGTCACTGGATCCTGCACGTTTCACAGCGTCTGCCAAGAAGTAAGCTGTATCATAGCCAAGGGCAGCAAATGCATCTGGAGATTTGTCTTTGTATTTCGCCTTGAAGGCTTTAACAAAGTCCTGGATTTTCGGATCAGTATCACCTGATGAGTAATGATTTGTAATGTATGTGTTGTTAAGCGGTGCAGCTCCTGCAATTTCCGTCAGCTTCGGTGAATCCCATCCATCTCCGCCCATGATAGGTACATTTAAGCCTATTTCGCGGGCCTGTTTCACGATCAAACCAACTTCTTCATAATAGCCAGGAAGGAAAATAAATTCAGGATTCTGGGATTTGATTCGTGTCAGTGTTGCATGGAAATCTGTGTCCTTTGCGACATAGGCTTCTTCTGAAACAATAGAACCGCCATTTTTCGTAAAGGAATCTTTAAACGCGCTTGCCAGACCCTTTGCGTAGTCACTGGCATTGTCAATTAGTACTGCGGCGTTTTTCACCTTCAATGTTTTAGAAGCGAAGTTCGCTGCTACTGTTCCTTGGAATGGATCGATAAAGCATGTACGGAAAACATAGTCATTTACTTTTCCGTCTTTTACCGTTACGGCAGGATTCGTTCCTGTAGGAGTAATTATTGGAATTTTGTTATCCTGTGCCACCTGTACTTGAGCAAGAGTATCCGTACTCGTTGCAGCTCCGATAATCGCTGCCACCTTATCCTGGCTCGCAAGCTTCAATGCTCCGCTTGTTGCTTCTGCAGCATCTGACTTATTGTCTACCTTAACGAGCTCAAACTTTTTGCCGTCAATTCCCTTTTTGTTGATTTCATCGAGAGCAAGGTTAAGCCCCTCTGAAATGGACTGTCCGTAGGAAGCTACTCCTCCTGAAAGTTCAAGGTCGGCACCAATCTTAATCGTATTTTCGCCCGACCCCGATGTAGCACTGCTGCACCCGGCTGCAAGACTCGCTGCAACCGTTAAAGATAACAACATACCAGCCACTTTTCTCTTTTTCATTTTTTCTTCCCCCCGATAATTTTTATAAGGTTCATGCAAGACGTTCATCCTTTCCTATGAAACAGTCTCCTTTCTTTTGGCAGCGCCATTTATTTGAATAAAAATAATATTCTGAAAATATTGTAACCAATTCCCGTCTATTAGTCTAGCTAATTCGTAGGACTTTTATGAATAATATTACAATAATAGAATTGTAAGGAAGTTTTCAAGGGTTGGTTTCTATAAATTTTATTCCTGTTTTTGTTTTATATTTCCTATAAACAAGATTTTGGCAGGTTTTTTGAAAGGCATTGGCGTTTAAATTGGGAGTTTTTGAATAATTTGTGTTGGTTATGAGAGAAAGAGTGAATCTTTATGAACGGGTTTGTGAGGTTTATTTGCGGGTTCCCGTTGGAACAAAGTCCATGTATGTCGGAAAGCAAAACGCCGGTGAAGTATGGTACGACATGACAGGCAACAGAACGGATAACGTCAGTATTGATGCAAATGTCTATGGCCAATTTTCAGAAACGGCAGCTCTGTTTCTGTTTATGTGCAAAAGTATAAATAAAAGACTGCAACATTTGCAGTCTCTTTTTTTAATAAGGTAAAATCAAGTCTCCCCAAACTTCCTCTCTTTCGGCAAAGGCAGAGAGATTAAAAAGGTTGTCCCGCTTGATGAAGTTGAAAGCAGTTTGATGCTGCCATTATGATTTACAATAATTCTCTGGACAATTGTCAGCCCGAGCCCTGTACCGTTTTCTTTCGAGGTAGCAAAGGGTTCGAACATGGACTTTTGAATGGCTAAAGATATGCCAGGTCCATTATCTCTTACATAGATTTGATAGCTGCTGTCTTCTATTTCTGAATAAAAGGAAATCTTCCCTTTTTCATGAATAGACTCAATACTGTTACGGATCAGGTTATGAAACACTTGCTTAATCTGCTTCGCATCTACTAATAACGGGATTCGTTCTAGTTCAACGATAAACCGCATTTCTTCTGTGTTATGACTCCTGATAATCAGTGGCAATATTTCCTGGATAATATCCTCGAGATAATGTTCCTTTAGTATTGGAGCTCCCGGTTTTGCCTGTAAAAGCATATCTTCAATAATGACATTGATCCTCTCGATTTCCTTCATCAGCAGAGGCATATGGTATTTTTCATTTTCTTCCGATGTAAATGATGCGCTCATAAGAGACATAAATCCATGAATAACGGCTAAAGGATTTCTTATTTCATGTGCTGCTCCTGCAGCTATTTCTCCAACAAGAGCAAGCTTTTCTGACTGATGCATCCTTTTTTCCATTTCTTCTGTTTCGGTGATATCAATAAAATAAAAGATTCTCCCGATAACATTCAGCTTATCATCAACGAGCTGTGACTGTGAAACTAGAAGCACCATGTTTCTTGCAGCTGACTGGAACGGTACTTTTTTATTCTGGCAGATTTCACTTGAAAAAAGCAGCTCCCAAAAGGGGTTATTCACCTGCTTTTTCTTTATCATATCGCTAAGATTCTGAGCATTGGTATGTAACAGCTTTTCTGCAGATGTGTTCAAGATGTAGTCTTCTGTTTCGTTATGATAAATAATAATGCCTACAGGCAGGGAATTAAGAATTTGTTCCCTGTAATTTTTATCGGCAATGATCCTTTGAAACGATTCATTCAGTCTCAAAGACATTTTATTAATCGAATTCGTCAAATGCTTCAATTCAAGCTGCTGGATTTCCGGTATGGTGAGGCCATATTGGCCGCCAGCAATCTTGTTTACTTTTTTCACCATTTTTTCAATTGGCTGTGTGAGATTGGCACTGATCCGGTAGGAAGCATATATGGAGAAAATAAGTGCTGCAAACGTTAACAGGAGAAGAAGCCATAAAGACTTTCTGATAATGGGCGGAATTTTGTCTGCTTCATTTTGCAGCGAAGTAAACGTATTGCTTCTTTCCAAAGAAATATCCTTCTGAACGTTTTTTAGCTGAGGAAGGTATTCATCCTGTATAAATCTTCTGGCAGCCTCTTCATCACCATATTTAATGAGTCCTCGAACATTGTTTTTGATTTGAAAGTCCAGTAAATTCATCTTGGAATTTAGTCTGCCAAGAGAATCCGGAAGCTGCGGCATTCCGCTTTCATCAATTTCACTAACCAAGTAATCTTTCATAAATTGCATACTGTCACCGGAAGAAATGTAGGTCTCTGCCAAGTAATTTTTCATATTTAATTCTTCCGTCCAATGCGAAAACCATATGACTTCGGGAATTTTGCGATTTTTCATCTGGCTGCTTACATCACTGACCTGCGCAATGGAATGAACAAGAATGAGGGAAAAGATGCTCAGTAAAAAGGTATTCAGCAGGAGAACTGAAAGAATCTTGCTGCGAAACGATATGGTGCGAACGGCTTTAAACATGCTGCATCACCCGCTAACTTCAAAAAGATAATTTACCTTGTTTGTATTTCTTCAGTTCCTTATTAATATAACGTTTCTCAGCTTCGCTGAACATAGGGCCAAATGGCGCCAACCCATATACCCCGTCTTTTTCTTTCAAAATGACCTCCCCTGAGGGAATCCCCTTTTGACTATAGAAATCTTTCATGATGGCCACATATATTTGAGGGATATTGTTAACCACACTTGTCAAAACTGTCTGTTTTCCCATGTAAGATTGGTCATCAAGATATCCAACCACATAAATTCCATGGTGCTTTGCGTATTCGATTACCTCTCTGTTGTATCCATTCCCTTTGGAATAAACCACATCAACACCCTGGTTTTTCAGTTCTTTTAGAAGGGAAACAGCTTTTTTGCCATCATCTCTGCTATTGACTACTTTATAATAAAACTGGATATTCGGTTTATAATGATTAAGCCCTTTTTCAAACTCCGGGTTTTTCGCACGGCTGTCGGAAGAGTCAATTAATCCAACTTTATTGCTTTTGGTTTTCAAGCTGGAAGCAAGAGCAGCAAAATACTCAACGTCACCCTGGTCATAAATATAAACGGTTTGATTTGGATATTGTGCCGTTCCATGCACTGTTATAAAGCGCACCTTTGGATAGGCTGGAGCAAGCTTTGTAAAAACTCCCGAAAATTCACCTCCATGGCCTATAAGAATGTTATATCCCTTCTCAATATCCCTTTTCACCGTATTTTGCATTTTTTCTTCTGTATCCAGTTTGCTGTCAAGGTGAGCTTTTATCGAAAATTGCTCTTCTATGTTAATCTTTCCTTTATAAGCCAGGCTTCCCCAGCTTTGATCAGCCACTTCATCCGAGGTTAAAATAGCCACTTTGTTCCTTATTTCCTTAGGGCTATTTTTCAAATTATTCATGATGTTTTGTGTCAGAAAAATAATGGTGATCAGCAATGCAGCTACTATTATAAATGTAGTGATTAAAATGATTCGCAGCTGTCTCGATTGTTGCATACTAAATTCTCCTTTATCATATCATTTCTATTTATATTATACATGACAAAAGAACTATATAAATAATATCGAAAATATGCTTATATACCCAAAACATAATTATATTTCCCTGATTCTTTTGTACCGAAACCTATACTTTTTTTAAATTGACTACAATGGCAAAAAAACAGCGTTTGCTTGAGCAAACAAGGCTTTACCCACCCATTTTCGTTATTATATCAGAAATACTTGTATCGCTTGTCAACATTTTCCGTGATTTTTCCCAAAAGGGATTATGAAGAAGGTTTTCTGCCAGTACACTATGCTTTCAGCTGCAGCTTGACCAATCGGAAGGAACTTTCGGTATAATGAAATCGAAAACAATTAATCTGTATAGGAAAGGATCATTAAAATGAAGAAGCTATTTTTAGCATTAATTCCGATCGCTCTTCTTGCACTCGCAGGCTGCAATAATGGACAGGCAAGCAACCCGCACCAAAAGATTGAGCTGACCATATCAGCAGCAGCCAGTCTGCAGGATGCTCTAAAAGAGATGAAACAGGAGTTTGAAAAAGAACATCCTGATATTAATCTTCTTTACAACTTTGGAGCCTCGGGTACTCTTCAGCAGCAAATATCCCAGGGGGCTCCTGCAGACTTATTTTTGTCCGCCGCGGAAGATAAAATGGACAGGCTCGTCCAAGAAGGATACATAGAAAATAAAAACAGAAAGGACATAGCCGGGAATGAGGTGGTGCTCGTCGTTCCTAAAAATGAAACAGCCATCCGTTCATTTGAAGACTTGAAAAAGGCAAAGAACCTCTCTATTGGAACTCCAAATTCTGTACCGGCAGGCAAATACGGAAAAGAAACATTGGAGCACATGAACCTTTGGAACGAATTGCAGCAGAAAGTAGTATACGCAAAAGATGTTCGCCAGGTTCTCGCCTATGTGGAATCTGGAAGTGTTGATGCAGGACTTGTTTATAAAACAGATGCCCTTACCTCAAAGAAAGTAACGATTGTTGAAGAGGCAGCACCTGCTTCTCACTCACCCATTGTCTATCCGGCTGGAATGGTCAAAAACAGCAAACATCCTAAGGAAGCACTGTTATTCTATGAGTTTCTTCAAAAAGATTCAGCTCAAAAAGTGCTGAAAAAGTATGGTTTTAATGAAGTGAGGTAATGTTATGGATGCCTTTTGGCCGCCTGTCATTTTATCCCTGCAAATTGCTGTGGCAGCAGGGCTGGTAGTATTTGCTGCGGGTCTTATTTTTGGAAGATGGATGGCGGGCAAAAAATTCAAAGGGAAAATTCTGCTTGAAACGTTTTTTCTCCTGCCGCTCGTACTTCCGCCGACCGTTGTCGGTTTCCTGTTAATAGTTCTTTTAGGGCGCAATAGCGCTGCAGGGAAAGTCATTGAATGGGTATTCGGGCAGCCAGTCGTGTTTACTTGGTGGGCCGCAGTACTTGCCTCCGCTGCAGTGGCTTTTCCACTGATGTACCAATCGGCAAAAGCGGGATTTGAGTCGATTGACAGTGATATTGAGGATGCTGCCCTTGTAGACGGAGCAGGCAAATTTCATTTACTTGTCTTTATTTCCATACCGCTTGCTCTTAAACCACTCCTTGCGGGGGCTATTCTCAGCTTTGCCAGAGCACTAGGAGAATTTGGGGCAACTATCATGTTTGCCGGCAATATTCCCGGTAAGACACAAACAGCTTCAACGGCGATTTATTTAGCTTTTGATGAAGGGAACATGAACCTCGCCTGGATGTGGACAGGGTGTCTTGTTGGCATATCGTTTTTTATGCTTGCCATTCTTCAATTGCTGATGAGGAAAGGGTAAAAAAGGCCCAAGCGCCTTGAACAGCCCCGTCATGCACTTCAGATCGGGCTAGGCGCTGGAGCTGGATTCAGTGCGCAAACTGAGTTAAGAATTGAAATAAATTCAGGTAACAAAAAAAGATTGAAGAATCTTGAAACTGTCTCAGGATTCTTTCAATCCTATTTTTTGCTATTTTTGTGCGTATACATCTTTTTATCTGCTTCTCTGAACAAGCTGTCCATACAACCGATCGAACGCAGACTTGCAGCACTTCCTACTGATAAGCATAGGTTCGTCCCATTTTCTTGGTTACTCGCTTCCAAACGTTCAAAAATGTTTCGAATTAAGCCCTCAGTATCTTTCTCCGTAAAAGCTTCTCCGATCAAAACGAACTCATCGCCGCCAATTCTTGAAATGGTCAACCGATCACTGGCAAAGCTATTTAAGATCGCTGCTGTCTGCTTAATCAGTGCATCACCTTTTGCATGTCCCAATGTGTCATTCCATTTTTTTAACTCATCCAAATCCAGCACAATGATTGAAACTGGAAGGTCTATTTGCTTGTCGTACTTTTCCATCTGCTCCCCTGTTATAAGCCCCTGTAAGACCATCACGGTAAATACGCTGCATGAGGTTTTTTTCTAATTCTTTTCGGTTATTAATATTTCGGATAATTCCGTGCAAAGCTTTTAATTGACCATTTTCATATACAGGACTAGTGTATTCCTCAAACCATTTATAATTACCTTCATTATCTCTCTATCGCTGAATAATGGGTTTATTAAAATCCATTTTCCCTGATATTTTATTTTGCAAAATACCATAATCGTGAGGATGAATAAGACCAAAGGCTGAATGCGCGTTGTGATAGGCTTCCTTCACCGTCCCTTCTCCCAAAACCAGGTCAAGGGAAGGGCTGATGTATTTATATTTCAGTTCAGGCTCCACCTCACAATAATAAATAATATCTCTGGACTTTTCAGCGAGCTGAAAAATCCGTTCAAAGTCTTCAAATCTCCTCTTTTGCCTTTTATAAATCATGCGATTGACGATCATAGTGACAAGAATCCCTAACAGTATCCCGATGATTAACTTCATCTCTTATCCTCGCAGTTTTTTAAGGTTCACAATTCCAGCGAAGTGGCTTTCACTCAAATAAAAAGAGCCAATCTTCACCGATTAGCCTGTCTAAATGTGCTTATACCGGTAGCTGGCTGGCATGATCCTTCGACTTTAGCCCCTTTAGCTTTGCGTCTCCGTTTTTCAACGGATTTGCCTTTTTCAATTGTCATTTTTTTCAATTATATAACAGACTCCCTTATAGATCAATAGGCCTATTTTTAAAATATTTAATAGTTCTTTTTAACCTAAATACCCGCAACTTTAAAATGATAAACACAGAATGATCTCATATGATTAGCCAAATGAGAATAGTTCTTCGCCTTTAGAAGAACCGGCCTCTTCAGATCAGTCCTTTTCTTTACCCTTGATTCTTTTGCAGTTAAGTTCTGTCACAATGTATTTGGCGAGTAACGGACGGTAATAGGTTTCAATAGCTTTCGTGCCCCGTTTTGTTCCTAGCTGTTCGTTCAGTCTGAAATGAGTAAGAACTTCATCACAGTAATGGATTTGAATGCCTTTCGTTAAAAAGCAGTGCTGCATTTCATAATCCAGGTAAAAATGAAATGGGTCCCCGCCATCACTAATAGACCAAATAAAAGCAGGAAACCAAAACGGTTTCCTGCTCTGAATGGAGCTATATGGATAACAAAGCAATAAAGTTTAAGAAAGAGCCTTTAAGATTGATTCCGTATGCTGATGATTTCATCTGCCACAAATTGAACAGAAGTTCCAACGATTACTTGAATGCTCTGCGGCCCAACGATGTTAATACCCGGGACACCTGTTGATTTAATCTTTTGCTGATCAACGGCATTCATATCCTTCACTTCGATTCTTAAACGGGTCACACAGTTGTCAACAGACGTTACGTTTTCATCTCCGCCCAAACCTTCGTAGATTTTAGCGGCCATGGCCGAAAATTGCTTATTTTTATTAGTAAGGCTGGCAGCTGCTATTTCTTTGCCCGCCATAATTCCCTCGCCTTTTTCAATGGTTTCGTCTTCTCTTCCCGGTGTCATCAAGTTGAATTTTGCAATCATGAACCTGAAAATAGAGTAGTAGATCACTGCAAACACAAGACCTTGGATCAGCAGCATGTAAGGCATGTTTGCTAATGGCAGCTTTGAGCTTAAAACAAAGTCAATCAGTCCTGCGCTAAAACCAAAGCCTGCTGTCCAGTGAAACAAAGCAGCAATGGCAAGAGAAAGACCTGTAAGAACGGCATGAACGAGAAATAGTGCCGGTGCGACAAACATAAAAGCAAACTCAATCGGTTCTGTTACTCCTGTGAAAAAGGCAGCAACTCCTGCTGCAAGCATTAAGGAAGCGACTTCTTTTTTTCGATGCGTTTTAGCTGTATGATACATGGCTAGCGCTGCAGCCGGCAAACCGAACATCATTACTGGGAAGAAGCCAGCCTGATACATTCCTGTAACACCCTTTGTCCCTTTGCCTGACCAGAAATTCCCGATATCATTGATTCCTGCAACATCAAACCAGAATACCGCATTTAAGGCATGGTGAAGTCCAAGCGGGATAAGCAGCCGGTTGAAGAAGCCATACAGGCCAGCTCCGACAAAGCCAAGGCTGCTTATTGATGTTCCGAATGATACAAGAGCTGAATAGACAACTGGCCACACGAAAAGAAACACAAGAGAAACAACAAGCATAGTAGCTGCCGACATGATTGGAGCGAGCCGTTTTCCGCTGAAAAAAGCTAAGGCATCAATCAATTTAACGTGACTGAATCGATTGTACATGACAGAGGCAACCAATCCTGAAATGATACCAATAAACGGGTTTTGAATTTTTATAAAGGCCGGATTTACTTTCGCAGCATCAATTCCCTGCAGCAAAGCAACAGAATTGGCAGAAAGAAGCGTGGTGATAACCAAATAAGCCACAAGACCGCTTATTGCAGATGCCCCGTCTCTTTCCTTCGACATCCCAAGCGCAATCCCTACTGCGAACAAAATAGCTATATTGTCCAATATCGATTTGCCGGCTCCAATCAGGAAAGCGGCAATCGGACTGTCTGCACCCCACCCTGCAGGGTCAATCCAATACCCGATCCCCATAAGAATGGCAGCTGCAGGCAAAACTGCAACTGGCAGCATCAAGGAGCGGCCCATTCTTTGCAAATATTTCATCATTTGTGTATTCCCCCTCACTTTTATATGCAAGCGTATTCATTACTAATTTTATAGTAATATATAAGCTTATTTAATGTGCGGAATGACCTAATTCCAAGAACTTCCTCTATCTATTGGATTGAAATTTATTAGATGTAAAGATTCAAGAATAAAAGAAAAGCGATGAATATTTCCCTGGTTGAATTAGCTTATGAAAAAGCCGCCAAAAATACGTATATTTTTTTTCACCAGCTGCCTTGCTAATTTGGTCCTTGTATGACTCTGGATAACAAAAGAAAAAACAGGGCAGGAATTTTCTATTTTACTGATTGGAAATGCTATTTTTCTATGGACACGGGCCTTTTATTCCCGTAAAACCGCATGAAAAAAAGAGAAGTTTGAACCCGGCTCTTCTTTTATTTAGGGACGTTTTTTTATTTATTCAAATACAGCGAAAGCAGTGTCAGCACAAATATGATTTACCTTTTGAGCCTAAATGAAATTTGCACTTCCATAAAAATGCAACAGAAAAGAGCACAGGGAATGTGCTCTTTTCTGGTTGCGTGCAAAGGATAATGGAAGCGGCATTTATGGAAATTGATCAACATAGAAATAGGAAAGAATCCCATTAAGACTGACCTAAGGGGGGTTATTTATTTCTTGAAGCAAAGAGGTGAGAAGATGTCCAGGAAACCTATGATTCTTCCAAACGCCTTATTTCTTGTTTTTATGGCAGGAACATTTGTTTTTTTCTATTTAAAGGGGGATGCTTCAAAATCAAGTTACGCACTGACCAGCTTTTTTTGCGGCTTTGTTCCTCACCTTTTGACTTATTTTGCGAAGCTTCAGCTAAAAACCCCTTTAGTTCTTTCCTACTTAGGATTTTTATTTGCCTCTCATTTTCTCGGTTCCATTTTAAAATGGTACAGTCTTTGCTGGTGGGATTTATTTTTGCATTTTTTGAGCGGAGTTCTTCTTGTCTTTGCAGGAACGGCATTTTATTGCTGCCTGGTACCTGAAAAAATAAGAAAAGCTGTTCCTGCCCGGTTTCTCTTTGTGTTTCTTTTTGCATTCCCGGTACTTGGAGGGGTTATTTGGGAAATATATGAGTTTAGCATGGACACCTTTTTCGGCACAAAATTGCAGTTTGGCGGGAACAGCGATACGATGACGGATTTGATCGCAGATACTATTGGAGGTTTCATAATCGCACTCTTTACATCAGTACAAGCAAAGAAGAAGCAAAAACAAGCGGAGGGGGCAGGGAGCTTAGATGAACATCTATCTTAGCTTACTTGGTAACTCTTCAGAAAAGAAAACGAATAAGCCATCTTCCTCGCAAATTGGAGTGGAGGTTCAACGAATTGAAGGTGAATATACATAATCAGCGGCTTCGTATACAGCCAATGATTATGCAATGCACTGACGATGATCCCTTGGCTCTGCAACATATCGCATAAATTGTATGAGGGGTTTTATCACTTAAGCAGTTTTACATTGAGTTTATTATTGATCTTGTGCACAAAAACCAAGCATTTGGGTGCATAGTCTTTTTGATATTCCTTATTAATTCTTAATTCCTAAAATGATGAGGCTCCTTGTTAATATGGAAGCTCAACCTGATCTTTATTCAAAACCATCAATTCTTCAAGATTTGCGCTACTGCTCGAATAACTGGTACCATTGATTGAATCCAGGATAAGTTTATCTTTACCTGATTTGCTAATTGAAAGCCAGCCAAAAGTAAAGGTTTGATCCGGGAATGGATCATTCCTTTGAAAGACATTCTGTTTACCTGATGCAGCTTTTGTGAACGAATTCATCAACGTTGACCATTCTTTTGGCAGCTTCACTACTCCATAAGTCTTCTTTAAAAGAGACACGTTCCTGTTCATTTGCACTTTCGGATCGTACTGCTCGATCCCTCCTGATATGTTGAAGTTTCGTTTTCTCATTAAATAAAAATCAATAGAATTCAATTGATTATCAGGATGATGAATGTTCCAGACTAGCTGATAGGTGGACGGATCATTTTTATTAATCTTCCATATTGACGGACTGCCTTTCGTATCAACACCCGCTACATTCCACTTATGATATTGCCACACCCAGTAACTGAGACCATAATTCTTTCCTTTAGATATAAACGGAATAAGTACATGGCGTTCATCGACACGAATCGTATCTTGAATCACTCTTGCGTATACTTTTGGAAAGGAGCTATTTATGTCTTTTATCGCTTGTTCTTTTGAAGGAACATAAGCGGGTTTCGAGAAATAAAACCAATAGACTAAAATGATGACCAAAATGAGCCCTGCAGAAATCCAAAGCCTTTTCTTCGTCATTTATTTCCCCTCCTTGATCAATGAAGCTTCTGAGCGAAAATAAAGCTGTTTTTCCGGCGTCGATAATAAGAGCCCTTTTCCATCTTTTTCAATAAAAATGAGAGGATGTAAGCCGCTCCCCCATTTAGGAGAAGTACCTGCTAGAAGATAGGGAAACCGTTCATTTCTTTGATTCTTGACCGTCTCATAGTACCACTGATCACTATGGATCGTTTCTTGCTTTATATGAGGAAGCTGCTTTTTTAGACTTTTTATATTTAATGAATGGCTCTTTACTGATGGATCCATGGGAATAATAGCTGCATGCACAGCATCAGAGATATAAGTAGTTGGTTCGCTTTTTGGATAGATCACCAGCTGGATTAAAACGGATATCAAAGCAGCCGCTATGAAAATAAAGTTTGCTAAAAAGCCTACCCAGGCAAATGATCGATAAGTCACCCAACTGCCTTCTTTTTGGTTTAAAATGAAATACAAGATACCTACACCGAGAGGCAAAATTGGAAGCTTGAACACAGTATCATAAAAAGTCAGATTAACATTAAAAGAAAATATGGCTGCTATAAGGACTATCAATATCTTCCATACTTTTGGTTTTACGCTTTGTTTTTTATACATGTTAAAAGCTAAAAATACAATCAATCCCCAGGCTAAAAAAGAGGTGAATAGATCTACATATTATTTGGAAAATCAACGTTCATTCTTATACAAAACAACTCCTTATTGATCCATCTCCACATCTCCTTTTTTTCCATAATTGGTGTTTATAAGAATTAGAGTTTTTGAAATAAACAAGCTGCAAATAAAATCCCCTCAGACTATTCGTCAAAGGGAAGCTCCAAAAATCGCAGTATACTGATTTTGAAGAATAAATCGGTTCGCTTTCCATCCTAACGTGTTCTGTATATATCCCAAAGCATCCGCATTGTATCTCCCAGCTATCTTCTGATATGCCAATAATTCATACACTCCATTGAAATCGAAATCTACTGGATATAAGCCGCTTAAGGATTTACAAATCCAGTTATAGGAGTCTTCAGTTTGCCGTTTTCGTAGTAGATCTCGTTCAGATACTCTGGACCCCTTGTGGATATGTCTATCATATAGGTTACGTTATTAAACTTGCTGACCACTTTCACTTTGTAGTTATTCTGATACATAACCTCATATTGGTATTGCTTATTATATTCATCGAAGGCAAAAAGCAGCTGAGGTTCGTTATTCACGAATGAATAAATATAATGGTACATGATCGCACCGCTGCCGCCTGTATCAATGCTGATTAAAATATCGGCAGTGCCATCCCCAGTGAAATCCCCAAGGAATAACGTTGGGGTATAGCCTGTATTTTCTCGAAGCGGTACTCTTGTTACTCCACCTGTTCTTCCATTCTGTACATGAAGAGTTATATGCTGGATGAATAAACTATCGGCCGTTTTTATTCCGGTTAAATACACATTGTCTGGAATGCGGTCTCCGGTGACATCTTTCCTTCTGAACGCAACCACGCTTGGCTGATTCCTATAAGCCATAAGATCGTAATTGTACATAAGGTTACTCCTTTATAACATGACCTTTGATGATTCCTATCGTATGGGCTCAACAAGAAAGAGTGCTTATTCGCCATTTAGCAGGTTAAAGACAAAGAAAAAAAGCCTTTTATCGGCTTCTTTATAACTGAAATAAGGGTGCATCATCCACATGAAATTCTTCAAACAAACTTGATTGGATAAATCCTTTTTCCTTCACAACATCCTTCTGTACATATTGATCGTTTTCAATTAGATTAGAAAAATAAAAAGATCTGGCGGATTCCTGCAGCCAGATCTTTTTGCTAAGGGCGGATTTATCATTTATTTCGGAGATAACCGTGTAATGGAAGCCTTTTGAACCAATACAAAATATGATGTTAAAGCTAAAAAGCTTGCTGAAAAAATAACAATCCCCATTGGAATCGCCGTATATTCCCCAGCGATACCCACAAGGGGGGCAGTTAATGACCCCAGGACGAAGGGCAGCAGCCCCAAAAGCGCTGAAGCACTTCCTGCAATGTGTCCTTGAGAATCCATTGCAAGGGAAAAAGATGTTGTAGAAATGATCCCAATGGATGAAACCAAAAAGAATATTGGAATAGCAACGGCTAAGAGCGGTGCTTTTATTAGGAGAGAAATTAATAAAACAGCACCTGCGCAGTTTGAAATGAACAAACCGATTCTTAAGAAAGTCCGATCTGAAATAACATCCGTTAAACGGCCAACCAGCTGGGTTCCTATAATAAGTGCGATCCCATTAAGTCCAAATAAAAGACTGAATTGTTGGGGCGTTACACCATAAATATTCTGATAAACAAAGGGAATTCCCGAGACGTACGCAAAAATGCCCGCAATAATAAATCCTTGTGTCAACGCATAGCCCGCAAATTGCTGATCTTTTAATAATGATTTGAAGTTCGTTAGAATTTGAAGTAAGCTGCTTGGAACACGATTTTCCTTTTCCAAGGTTTCTTCAAGCTTTGCTGAAACAATTAAAAATAAAACCGTGCCCACACAAGCAAGAACAATAAAAACACCTGTCCACTTTGTAAAAGCCAGGATGGTGCCGCCTGCGATAGGTGCTACTATGGGACCAAGATTTCCAACCAGCATAAGCAATGCAAAAAACTTTGTTAATTCCTTTCCCCTATACAAGTCTCGGACAATCGCCCTGGATATTACAAGCCCTCCTGCAGCCGCAAATCCCTGCAAAAACCTGGCGCCGATAAAGATATAAATGGTAGGCGAAAATGAGCAGGCAAGCGAAGAAATCAGATACAAGATAAGAAAATTAAGCAGTGGCTTCCGACGGCCAAGTACATCGCTCATTGGTCCGATGATCAATTGCCCCAAACCCAGCCCTAAAAGGCATGTTGTCAAGCTGATCTGCACTAATGACGCCTTGGTGCCGTAATCCTCAACAATGGTAGGGAATGATGGCAAATACATATCAATAGTAAAGGGGCCAAGCAGTCCAAGGGATCCTAACAATAGTGCAAGCTGAATACGTTTTTTTCCTGATAGCTTATTCATTTAATCTCGCCTTTCGGAATAATAAAATACAATTCTAAATAACTGGTGATATATCATTCTATTGTATTGTATCGTTTCATTTATCAATGAACAAATAAACACACCCAAATTAAAAAGCCCGGAAGCCAAGCCTTCGGGCGATTTATCCTAATACAGATCACCTGTTATTTTCTTTTCGAGTATTCTACTAACTTAGTATGGGCTGGTTCTTTAACTCTTGTACCCTTCGTAAAAAGAAGAAAGGCACACATTTTACGGTAAGGCCTCCTATTAAGAGAACTTTAAATTTCATTTGCCTTTTTACTTTTTTAGATGATACGGTACCGTCGTGATCACTACATCTTTATGACGAAGAAACCACATCCGCAATTGAAGGGCAGTTTGATTATGCAAAAAATTATGCCACCATCTTTTAGGTATAAATTGTGGTATGACCAAATGGATGTGCCCTTGACCTTTCTTTTCTTCTACTAATTTCATAAAGCGACTAAGTGGTTCAAACACTGAACGATATTTACTTCGAAGAACAACTAACCTACATGGTGAGCCCCATTGTTCCCACTTTTTCTCCATTTTAACAATTGATTCATCATCAAAACCGACGTAAACAGCAATCATATTATCTCCTAAACTTTTAGCAAACGAAAGTGTGTTATTAACTACTCGGTGAACTCCTGAAACAAGTACAATGGTCGTAACTTCTCGCATTTCTGGAAACTCTTTTTCAATGTCTATACGGAGTTCCTCTGCCACAAAGTTATAATGGCGACGTATAGCTAGAGACATGAAAACGATTAAAGGCAAAACCACTAAGACAAGCCAGGCTCCACCTGTGAACTTGGTGACTGCAACAATAACCGTGACAATGGAAGTCACAATCAACCCTACAATATTAACGGCTAATCTTATTTGCCAACGCGGACCCTTAACTCTTATCCATCGGCGTACCAAACCAAATTGTGCAATTGAGAAAGACAGAAATACACCGATTGCATAAAGCGGAATCAAGGCATGTGTTTCTGAATGGAAGGCTAAAATTAATACGCTTGCAGCCGCTGCTAATGCAATTATACCGTTTGAATATGCTAAGCGATCCCCTCGGTTTGTTAGGACACGGGGTAAAAAACCATCAGCTGCGACAATCGCAGATAATTGTGCAAAACCTGTAAAAGTTGAATTTGCCGCCAATATCAATACAATAAACGTGAACCAAATGATAATCTGATACACTATTCCATGACCGACATACATTTCTGCCAGCTGGGACAACATCGTGTTTTCAGGCGAAGGTGCAATCCCTTTGATATATAACAAATATGCAAAACCTAAAAGAGTAAAGCCAGTAATTGCTCCTAAAGTGATATAGGCTTTTATGGCTCCTTTTTGTTGAGGCTCCCTAAAAACGGGGACCGCATTTGAAATCGTCTCAATTCCTGTTAGTGCCGAACAAGCTGAACTAAATGCTTTTAGGATCAGTAATAGGCCTAAACCTCCTGGTACTGTACCAAATGGAGGGGTTGACTCCTGGACAAATCCATGTTGCATTGTATCAAATAGACCAGTAAAAATTACTAAAAGCATACATAACATAAATCCAATGGTAGGCCATGCAAATATTTTTGCTGACTCAGCCACACCACGCAAGTTCATAATCAATAGCAAAAATACAACAGTAATCCCTAACTCCGTTCGGAAAGGTTCAACCGCAGGGTAAGCGGAAGAAACTGCTTCTAAGGCTGCTGATACTGACACCGCAACGGTCAGTATATAATCAACCAGCAGGGAACTGGAAGCTATTAGTGATACCCATCTAGCCTTGAAATTATCTTTCGCAATTGCGTATGCACCGCCACCACTGGGATAAGCTAAAATCCCCATAATGTATGAGGAAATCAATATAGCCAAAAGTGTAACTGTTGCAATGGTTATAGGGATGATTAGCCATTTCCCATCTTCTCCAAACCTGGCAAGTTCAGTCATCCCAGCTTCTGGTCCATATGCTACGGAAGAATAAAGGTCAGCTGCAAGGATCGGTAAGGCGATGAACCATACAAGTTTTGTATGTTGTCCTAAAAGCTCAGCGGTTCGCATACGGCGACCAATTAAAAACCGTTTTAGACCAGCAAAGTTGGTAAATGCTATCCAAATAAAGGATACGGCTATAATAAATAAAAATACTTCAACCCAATGCATCGGATCTTTCATTTTTAAATCTCCTTTTAATCGTTTACATTAGAGAAAACGAGTAAACATTACCCTAAAATCAAACGAATGTTATACTCCATATATAATATTATTCAATTTTTTCATATCATTTTGGGCTTCACAAACACCCACATAGGTTCGAACATTCATTATAATCTTCATATCCAAACAAGTTAAAGATGGAATAAATGATAACAGATTTTTTGCATTTTGTAATAATTTGCGTGTTTTAGGAATAACTTTACCAAATACAAAAACCAAACTGTATGGTTTCCTCCTTTTTCATTTTTATCAAATCAAAAAGACCTCCGGAATCAAAAATAAGCTTTTCCTGTAAAAAACCACAATAAAAGCACCTTCATAGGTGGTCTTTTGACCTTTTTCGCTTTAGTCGGCTAAGTTAGCTGACGGGTAGGATGGCGATAGAGATTCACATCCCTTCTACATAAGCAGGTCCTCCATCCCCTTTCGGGATTAGGCAATATAAAATTTCTTTAGCATGATAGTACGCCCAAGAAAATTTATTGTAAAGGGATTAAAAAGTTAAAATTTACGCCTAATAAAACGTTACACTCACATTATACTTCTCCTTTTGTTTTTTTACTAAATGCTAATTAGATTTTTATTTGAAATTGTTTTATAGGAGTTATAAAGGAGAATACGGGGAAAAGTATGAATAAATGAACGAAGGAGTGATAGAATGGTACAAGTTTGTACTGTTTGTGGTGATGTAAAAGGTGATAGTGAAGAAGAAATAACAGTTTTAATCATTTGTGAAACATGTCTGGATAGTGATGAACTTGATCCTTATTTAGATAAAATTTTCTAATTTTTTTGTTTCACTTTTAAGGAAGTATAAAGAATGTTATGGTTAGGAACAGTTTCCACTGCCACTGTCAATCTCTCCACAGTATTTTCAGTGATATATGGAAACGTGTCCTATACCTGCATTAGAAACGCTTATGCTGCATGATTTCAAATTGAAAACGTCAAGAATTGAATTTTGCGAATTCTTTTAAATCATTGTTTTGCCCTATCACGACCAGTGAATCATGATCTTTAAAAATAAAGTCTGGTCCTGGTGCAATTGTTACTTTTTCATCGTGGTGACGAATAGCAATAACGTTGACGTTAAATCTGGCTCGAACATCTAGCTCTTTCAAGGTTTTGCCAACAATTAGCGAAGGTATCATAATTTCTTCAATACTGTACTCCTTGGAAAGTTGAATATATTCAATGATATTGGGCTGCATTAACTTTTGTGCAACACGCAAACCCATATCTCGTTCAGGATACACTACTTGATCAGCCCCAACTTTAGAAAGGATTGCCCCATGGCGGTTATCCAAAGCTTTGGCAACAATATATTGTACACCTAGTTCCTTGAGCACGACAACAGTAAATATACTCGATTGCATATCATCACCCATAGCAACAATAACAACGTCAAAATTTGTTATTCCGAGACTCTTCATACTTTGTTTATCTGTACTATCAGCGATTACCGCTTGACTAAGATCCTGATGAAACTCTTCCACTCTCTCCTCGTTGATATCTATCCCGATTACTTCATTTTTGGCTTCATAAAGGGCAGTAGCTAAACTTGATCCAAACCTTCCTAAACCAATTACTGCATATTGTTTTTTTGCCATCTTATAAATACCTCTCTTCTGGATTAACCAATCATAATTTTCCCTTTTGGATATCGATAAAGTTCTTTATACGTTTGTTCTGCTAAAGCAATAGCTACCGTCAACGGACCAAGTCGACCGATGAACATGGTCAATGATATAATAATTTTACCTATCGGGGAAAGCTCTGGGGTCAAACCCATCGACAGTCCTACGGTACCAAATGCGGATACTGCTTCAAACAAAATCATAAAGACATTAGCCTGTTTTTCTGTTATGGAAAGTATCATAGTTACCGTAATCACAAGCAGTAAAGAACTTAGAATAACGGTTAGGGCTTTATAGATCATTGTAGGGATAATTCGATAGCGAAACATTTCGACATCTTTTTTTCCTTTAATTTGTGACCACACGGCTCCTAATAATGTCGCTAAAGTAGTTGTCTTTATTCCACCACCCGTTGAACCTGGGGAAGCACCAATAAACATTAAGATGATTATTAAGAAAAGAGTTGAATCCCTTAGATCCGGTATATTCAACGTATTAGATCCTGCCGTTCTTGGAGTCACGGATTGGTAGAATGAGGCAAGGAATTTTCCGATAGCAGATAATGGCTGAAGGGTTTTTGGATTGTTATATTCCAGTAAAAAAATCAGGACGGTACCTGCTGCGAGTAATAAAGTGGTAGTGGATAATACAACTTTAGTATGTAAGGATACTCTCCGAAGAGACTTTTTTTCAAATAAATCACTAATCACCATAAATCCTATTCCACCCAGAATAATAAGTGCACATACCACAAGTGTGACGATGGGGTCTTCCACATATCCTGTTAAACTCCGGAATTCTCCCATTAAATCAAAACCTGCATTGTTGAAATTCGATATCGAATGAAATATGCCATAATATATCGCTTTTTGTGCAGGCATGTCAAATGAAAATCGAAAAGCCAATAAAACGGCTCCGATCCCTTCAGATACCAATGTAAATAGAAGGATGGTCCGTACCAATTTAACAACGCCTTGTGTGGATGCTTGATTTAAAGATTCTTGAATAAGCAACCGCTCTCGAAAAGAAATCTTCCTGCCAACAAACAACGCAAAAAAGGTTGCAAATGTCATAAATCCAAGACCACCAACCTGAATGAGAGAAAGGATCACCAGCTGTCCGAATAAGGTAAAGGTGGTGCCAGTATCCACAACAACCAGTCCCGTCACACATGTGGCAGATGTTGCAGTAAACAAGGCATTTAACCAGTTTAAACCCTCACCGTCCTGGGTCGCTATGGGTAAACAAAGAAGGCCACTTCCGAGCAAAATAATCATTGCAAAGCCTAATACTAATATTTTTGGCGGTGTCAGTGAAAACTTATTTTTTATACTCATAACAAAGGATCACCCTTTCTTTAAACCTTGTTATAATACCCGTTATTATCTTTCTTTATGTCCAAAATATTTATTTCTTAAAAAGACCATATTAATACTTAATATTAGCCTCAATAAGGAGCTTCGACTATGGAAACGGATATGATAAAAACTGTACAACATGAATTATTAATGATCGCTCTTGTTTTTATCTTTGG
This sequence comes from Chryseobacillus diguaensis, assembly GCF_049220665.1. Taxonomy (NCBI): domain Bacteria; kingdom Bacillati; phylum Bacillota; class Bacilli; order Caryophanales; family Bacillaceae; genus Chryseobacillus; species Chryseobacillus diguaensis. Next base: position 63,455 of record NZ_JBMKNV010000010.1, on the reverse strand, counting down.
GTTATTAGCTATAAAGATTGCGGAGCGAATTAGGATACCCGATGTAGCACTTTATATTTTGATTGGAATATTAGTAGGTCCTTCCGGGTTTAACATTATAACACAGCCCATTAACTCGGTAGCCTATCAGTTTATTGTTATTCTTGGTTCCATTTTAATTTTATTCGAGGGTGGACGGGCCATTCAGACCTCTGTCTTAAAAAACGTATGGATTTCAATCTTATTACTAGCCGTTTTGGGTGTTTTTGTTACAGCTGCTGCTGTTGCAGTGTCAAGTTATTACTTGTTAGGAATTCCCATTCTTTATGCTGTATTGCTTGCCTCTGTCATTTCATCAACAGACCCTGCAACCCTCATACCTGTTTTCAAACAAGTCCATGTGAAAGAAAAAGTGAGGCAGACAGTTGAGAGTGAATCAGCATTTAACGATGCAACAGGGTCGATCTTAACATTCACTGTATTAGGAGTCATTCTGGGAGAAACGAATCTATCGGTAACAGCTGCAGCTTGGAGCTTTGTTCAGGAAGCAATCGGTGGATTACTAGTTGGCAGCTTGATTGGTATTATCGGTTTATTTCTTATTTCTAACTATAAAATGGGTGTTTTCCGTAATTATGCGCCAATAGCAAGCTTTGTTGTCGCGATCATCTCATACTTAGTAGCGGTTCAGTTCCATGCCAGTGGTTTTATGGCAACTTTTGTTGCGGGCATTCTGTCTGGAAATCCACAATTACTGCGGACAAAAATTACAAATGAAACCAATACCAGTATTCTCGAGTTTTCAGAAACAATAACCCTCATGATGAGAACATTAATATTCATTTTTCTCGGTACTCAAGTCAATTTTAGTGTGTTACTTAACTATTGGTGGCAAAGTATCCTGATTGTTTTGATCTTTATGTTCGTAGCACGTCCTCTTACTGTTTTGATCTGTACCCTTCCCGACAGAAAAGCAAAATGGAGTTGGAGAGAAATAATATTCATGTTCTGGGTAAGAGAAACTGGAGTAATTCCCGCAGCACTTTCAGGCATGATTGTTGCAACTGGTGTAAAATATGCAGACGCAATCGCTTCTGTCACATTTGTAGCTATCCTTATGACCATCGTTATTCAAGCAAGTACCACTGGTTTTGTAGCGAAAAAGTTAGGATTAGTTATAGAGCAGGGAAAAAGTACAAATTAGAATACCCTCAACTTCCATTTGCTCAATAAAAAGAATAAAGCTTAAAAATGAAGAACTCGTTCCTAAAACGATAAAAAAGGCAACACCCAGAAGGGTTAGTTGCCTTCTTTTAAAATGAGCTGCGCGATGCACTCCACATGCGCAGTCTGAGGAAACATATCCACCGGCTGCATATATTCCACCTTGTACTGCTTAGATAAATACTCAAGATCCTTTGCAAGCGTAGATGGATTGCAGCTCACATAGATAAACTTCTTCGGCTTTACTTGCTTGATCGTATCGAGAAGCGCTCGGTCACAGCCGGTTCTCGGCGGATCAACTACCACTACATCCGGTCGCCAGCCTTCCTTCGTCCATTTTGGGAGCCAGTGTTCTGCAGTTCCAGTAACATAGGTGGCATTTATGCCATGTTTTTTGGCGTTTTTGTTTGCGTCTTCAATAGACGCTTCAATAACATCCATACCTCTGATTTCTTTTGCGCCATCAGCAAGCCACATCCCAATCGTTCCGACTCCGCAGTAGGCATCAGCGATTTTTTCTTCCCCTGTAAGAGCTGCGGCCGTTTTCACTTCATTGTATAGCTTTTTCGTTTGCTCAGGGTTGAGCTGAAAAAAGGCTCTTGGAGAAAGCTCGAAGGTCAATCCTCCTAGGGTCTCGTCAATTGTACCTTTTCCTTTTAGATTGGCCGTTTTATCTCCAAAAATCATGGACGTTTTACCCGGGTTTACATTATGGACAACAGATTTCACTTCAGGATACCTTTTTATGATTTCAGCCGCAATGACGTCTTTTCTTGGAAAATCATTTTTCTCCGTTACGAGGACAACCTGAACTTCACCTGTTTCAATGCCCGCTCTCGTCACAATGCTCCGGACAAGCCCAGTGCGCTTTCGTTCATCATATGGCTCAACCTTAAAGTCCTGCAAAATCTGCTTTACACCCTGTGTTACCTTGTCTGTTGCAGGTGTCTGCACCATACAGTGATCAATCGCAACAAGCTTGTGCGAATTCAAACCGTATAATCCTGCTGTAAGCTTCCCGTCCTGCTGGCCGACCTGGAATTGGCTTTTATTCCGGTATTCCCAAGGGTTGTCCATCCCAATCATGGGACGGATATCAAGTGTTGTGATATCAAACTTTGAATGACGTTCGAGCGCCTGAATGAGAATATCACGCTTTTCCTTTAGCTGCTGGCTGTAATCAAGATGCTGAAGCTGGCAGCCTCCGCACTTGCCGAAATATGGGCACGGTGCTTTCACACGATGTGGTGAAGCTTTCCGGATTTTTTTAATTTCCGCTTCTGCGAACTTCGGATGGATTTTCGTTATTCTTGCGACGACCTCCTCTCCGGGAAGGGCTCCGTATACGAAGACGACTTGCTTTTTAAAATAGCCGACACCTTCGCCATTAATTCCAAGTCTTTTAATGGTTAAAGGAAAGGTCTGCCCCATTTCCATGTTAATATTTGACTGCTGTCTTGGTTTTTGTTTATGCTGGTTGTTCATATTAACGCTCCGATCTTTTTTCGATGCTCCGCCATAGATAAAGAGAGGCGTAGCTTGAGTAAGGCTCCCACTCTTTGCTTATGATGAGCATTTCTTCCTTTGTAGGCTTGTCAGTCATTTGAAAATGCTGTTTAAGAGCGTTTTGAATGCCGATGTCCGCAATAGGGAACAAATTCGGCCGTCCTAGCCCGAACAGCAGGATATTTTGTACTGTCCACGGTCCGATGCCTTTTATTTTAATGAGTTCTTTCATAATCTCTTCTTCCGTCTGTTCATGGAGCTTGTTCAAGTCCAGCTCACCGATTGCAATCATTGCGGATATTCCCGTGATGTACTCCGCTTTTCGTCCGCTGAACTGCTGCTCCCGGAGTTCTGCTATCGGGATAGACGCTGCTTTTTCAGGATGCGGATGGAACAGGACCCCATCTACCTTTTCTCCGTATGTTTCAACAAACCGCTTGGTTAAAGTCATTGCAAACGACAAATTCAGCTGCTGATGGATAATGCATTTAATGAGACATCCGTATAGGCTGAAGTCGAGAATAAGCGGCGTCCCCTCATGCTCTTCGAAGATTCTCGCAATATTAGATGACTTGAAATGCTCGCCTATCGCCGTCAATTCAAGATCCCACTGGAAAATCCTGCGCACTTCGGAAAGTGCCTCTTTCTTCACAGCTTCCTCTTTACCGCTCACTATAAAAGAAGGCTCAATCTTGCTTCCGGTTGCCTGAACAGTGATCACATGCGGCTCAAATCCATTTAAGCGAAGCGGCACCTTAACGTACCTCTCCTCTAAATCCAGCACATTGAGCGGATCAATCGAAAGCCTTTCCAATACTAGGTCAAAATCATAAGGAGCCGCCACTTGAACCTGTTCCTGCCACATGCTAATCCCTCTTTTCCTGCTTTAAATGGTGATTGTATTATAGCATAGAATGAAAAGGTCTTGAAAAACGGCAGTTTATGAAATAAAAAATCCCTCTGATGCCTTGTCAAAGGGAATGATTAAAGTGTTTTTTCATCATTAGGTCATCAAGACTTTTGAATTGGTAGCCCTGCTTTTCCAGGTCTGCAATAGCTTTATCCAGCGCTTCAGCATTATCCCGTGAAACCGTGTGAAGCAAAAGGATAGCACCAGGATGAATTTGGGACATCATATTGTTGTAGGCATACTCCCATCCTCTTTGCTGATCTGTTTTCCAGTCAACAAAAGCAAGCGACCAAAAAACGGTTTCATAACCCATTTTCTTTGATAAAGAAAGAACTCTCTCGCTGAAAATACCGCGCGGCGGCCTTAAATAGTTCATCCCTTTTTGTTTGGTCATTCCTTCTACTTTCGTGCGGACTGAATCCAGTTCCTCTTTCAGCTTTTCATCGCTGATTTTGGTCAAGTCAGGATGATGCCAGGAATGGTTTCCGATAATATGGCCTTCATTGACCATTCTGTTGACTAATACAGGCTGATCAAGCAAATAATGGCCAGTCACAAAAAAGGTTGCAGGAACCTTATGCTTCTTCAGTACATCGAGGATTTTTCCGGTATAGCCCTTTTCATAGCCATTATCAAATGTCAGGTAAATATCCTTTTTGGATGTATCCCCCATATAAAAGGAACCGTATTTCGCAATCATCGAATCAAGCTTCGGCCCTGCTGTCGGCGGCTGATGGTTCTTGCTCTTTTGGAAGCCCCAATGAACCGGGCTGTTAGACACTTCACCGGCTGCAAGCAGCGGAAAGAGAAAAAGCAGAATGACAAATGGGATGATAAATCGTTTTTTCAAGTCCATCTCTCCTAACTAGTTGCTTTCATTAGTTTCTTATAAGAGAGATTTTCTGATACTTGCAATTGTTTCCAAAATTAGTTTGAAGATGATGGCTTTATAAGAGCCGGAATACGAGCAGGAAGGGGAAAAGCTATGCATATGAGGAAATAAGGTGGGCATATAAGGAAATAGCTTTTGAAACCCTGAAATCTCTGTAGAGTGAGCTTGTAGCCGGCACTTTTATTACAATAACGCTTTTAGAGCTCTTAAATTTTCGTGAGCGCTCTTAAATCTTTGGCACCGCTCTTAAATTTTCGTGAGCACTCTTAAATTCTCGTGAGCGCTCTTAAATCTCTGGCTCCGCTCCTAAATTCCCGTGAGTGCTCATAAACCAATCCTGAGCAGCAAAAACTCCCTTCATTCCAAAAAAGAGCATTTTCTCTCTCCAAGACGTAAAATACTCAAAATCCAGCGACAAAGATCCAACCCTCAATCAACAACCAACCCTAATTCCAAAAAAAAAGCTGCCAATCTGGACAGCTTTCCTTCCCAATTAATTAACTAAATACAGGCTCTTTAAAAGCAGAAAGCTTCTCAAGAGAGCTTTGGCTAATATCCTGATGCAGGCTGTTTCCGTGTGAATCCATTGTCACGACTGCAGTAAATTCTTTTACACGCAGGTGCCACATGGCTTCTGGAATGCCGAATTGCATTAAGTCTACGCCTTCAACGTTTTGAATGCATTCGGCATAATACTGAGCCGCTCCGCCGATCGCATTCAAGTAAACGCCGCCATGCTCCTGAAGCGCAGCAAGCGTTTTAAGTCCCATACCGCCTTTACCGATGACTGCACGGATTCCAAAGCGCTTCATGATGTCACCTTGATAAGGCTCCTCCCTGATACTTGTTGTTGGGCCTGCCGCTTTAACATGCCAGTTGCCTTCATCGTCCTTAAGCATTACAGGGCCGCAATGATAAATGATCTGGCCATTTAAATCAACAGGAGCGTCGTTTGTAGAAAGGTGCTTATGAATCGCATCCCTCCCTGTGTACATAAGACCGTTGATTTTAACAACATCTCCTACTTTTAAAGAACGGATTTGTTCTTCTGTAATAGGCGCCTCAAGAATCACTTCTCTGCTTTCTGATTCTGCTTCTTCAATCGCTGCAGCTGTTTCTTTTGTAAAGTCAGCTGCTTCGCCTTCCTTGTAAAGCCATTCTCTAATTTCACCGGTTGCTTCATTGATTTGAACGCCCAGGCGGCGGTAAGCCCAGCAATTATATGCAACGGAAACAAAGAAGCTTGCAGGTATACGGTTAATGACGCCTGCTTTACAGCCAAGAAGCGTCGTTTCGCCGCCAAAGCCCATTGTTCCAATTCCAAGCTTATTGGCATTTTCCAAAATGTAATCTTCTAGCTTCTGAAGCTCTTCAACAGGGTTCACATCATCCAAGCTTCTGAAAAGCTGTTCCTTTGCTAGCTCGTAACCGGAAGTTCTGTCACCCCCGATTCCAACGCCAATAACCCCTGCACTGCAGCCTTGTCCTTGCGCCTGATAAACAGAGTGCAAAACGCATTTCCGGATGCCGTCCATATCCCTGCCTGCACGGCCAAGTCCTTCAAGCTCGCATGGGAGGCTGTATTGAATGTTTTTATTTTCACAGCCGCCTCCTTTTAAAATAAGGCGGACATCAATGTAATCTTTTTCCCATTGTTCAAATTTGATCACAGGTGTGCCAAGGCCAAGATTGTCCCCGCTGTTTGCCCCTGTCAGAGAATCAACCGAGTTTGGACGGAGCTTTCCGTCTTTTGTTGCCTGTTCGATTGCTCTGTAAATATCTTTTTTCATTGTCAGCTGATTTGCACCAACTGGTGTTTTAATTTTAAAGGTTGGAAGGCCTGTGTCCTGGCAAATCGGTGAAATGTTTTCATCTGCCATTTCAATATTTTGCGTGATGGTAGCCAGTGAAAGGGCTGCTCTTGTACCGGCGTTTTCTTTTTGCTTCGCTTTAAAAATCGCACGGCGTACGTCCTTCGGCAAGTTCGTGGAAGTCTCAACGATCAGCTGATAAATACTATCATAAAATTTCTCCATCCCTCGTATCCCCTAACCTTTTTGATTTCTATGTATAAGCTCAAAATTTATTATACTCCGTAGGATCAGGGATGAAAAGGGTTGCAAAAGAAATCATTTATAAGCTCCCAAGTTTGATTCCGAGGAATGCTAACAGGATTCCGAGGGTGTAGCTGCCGGCTAAATACACCACTGCCTGTTTCCATTTACCTTTTTCAAAAAGCTGAATATTTTCCAGTTTAAACGTAGAAAATGTCGTAAATGCGCCCATAAATCCAGTTCCAAGAAGCAGCTGAAGAGAATGATTCAAACCCCTGCCAACAATGAATCCAAGTAAAAAAGCTCCTGCTAGATTGATGAACAATGTTCCAAAAGGAAATACAGTCGGGTATCTTTTTTTCATATAGCTGCTGATTCCAAAACGGGAAATAGCTCCAAAGAATCCTCCAGCCGCGATAAGCAGGGCATTCATCATCCTCTGCTCCCCCCTGTCTGTTTCAGCCGGGATTTCCCAAACTCATCGCCGGCCCACGCCATTGCAAGGCCTCCCCATAAACTGAGCAGCACATATAAAATGGCAGTGCCCCACTCTGAAGCTTGAATGAGCTTAACTGTCTCAACACTGAAAGCAGAGAAGGTTGTAAATGACCCGATCAAGCCTGTTCCAATTCCCGTTACGAGAGCAGGATGGAATTGAGGAAGCTTGCCCAAATAGGTTGTAATCCATCCTAAAATAAAAGGGCCGATCAAATTGATTACTAGCGTCGAAAGGGGAAATGATTGATCCCACCAAACGCTGACAGACATCCCTAAATAATAGCGCAAGAGTGCACCAGCAATACCGGCAGCGCCTACGATCAAATAAACCATTTTCTCACCCCTTTTATTCATCTGCGCAAAAAAAACAGACTCCTGCCAATAGGAGTCATCATCTTACTTAGAGGCTGTTTTCGCAGAGATTATTGCTAATTCGCAAAAGCGCTAATCACCCATTTTGATTTGCTTCGGGGCATCTTTTCTTAAATGCCAAACAAGTGTCGTTTAAAGAAATGTAGAGTGAGGAGCAACAAAGTTTAAGAAAAGAGCCTACTTAAAATTCGTATAAATGTAGTTGTTCAGTGTTGAGGCGAACTCCATCGCCGGTTCGTCATTAACTAATTTTATTTCAGCAAAGCATCCAGACCCTGCCAATTATTTATCTTCTTCTTCCCAATCTTTCTTGAATCGCTCATATTTCAATTCGAGGTCATCAAGCATGGAGATGAGACGGTCGATGTCTTCAATATCCGTTGATTCGGGATCTATAGCATCAATAACTTCCATGAACATATTAAATCGGTTTTTTAAATAACTTAATTGTGAGTCTTTATCATTTACGGCATTGCCCATTATGTTTCTCTCCTTTCAGCAACGCATTTATCGTAGCCTATCCCGCTATTTTTTTCAACAGCTGAATCAGCATGCCAATGATAGAAAGTCATGTTAAACTAGAAGCTTGTGATTTATATTCGTACTTATTTAAATCAGGAAATAAAGGAGTCTTACAATGAATACCACCGAAACGCTTGCCCCTATCAACCCGAAGCATGACCCGTGGGAAGCTTATCTCGATATGGAGCAGTATGGAAAAAACATGCTGACAAATGTAGAATTTACCACTACGACCTTGTGCAATATGCGCTGTGAGCACTGTGCAGTTGGGTATACGCTTCAGCCAAAAGATCCGAAAGCACTACCTATAGAGCTATTGCTTCATCGACTTGAAGAAATTCCACAGCTGCGAACCATCAGTATTACAGGCGGAGAGCCAATGCTTTCATTAAAATCAGTAGAAAACTATGTGGTTCCTCTTTTAAAATATGCCCATGAACGCGGAGTGCGCACTCAGATCAACTCTAATTTGACACTGGATTTAAAACGCTATGAAAAGATTATTCCTTACCTGGATGTTTTACATATTTCCCATAACTGGGGCACCTTAGAGGACTTTGCTGAAGGCGGATTTGCGATGATGGAGAAAAAGCCGTCCTTTGATCAGCGTATTAAATATTTTGACCGGATGATCGATAACAGCCGTGCATTGGTTAATAGCGGCGTAATGGTTTCAGCTGAAACCATGCTCAATAAGCGGACATTGCCGCATATTGAAAAAATTCATCACCAGATTACAGAGGAAATGAAGTGCCAGCGCCATGAGGTGCATCCAATGTATCCAAGCGATTTTGCAAGCGGCCTTGAGACACTGACACTGGATGAAATGCGAGAGGCTATTCACCGCCTGCTTTCGATACGCAATGAAGATGTGTGGATGCTTTTTGGCACCCTGCCGTTTTATGCATGCAGCACTCATGATAAAGATCTTGAATTGTTGAGAGCGCTGAAGGCTGCTAAAAACGTTACTGTTCGAAATGATCCTGATGGCCGCTCTCGTTTAAATGTGAATATTTTTAACGGGGAAATTATTGTGACAGACTTCGGAGATGCTCCTGCTCTCGGCAATATTCAAACAACCACTTTGCCGGAAGCCTACGACAGATGGACTGAATCAGCACTTGCCAAATCGCTCAGCTGCCACTGTCCTGCTGCCAAATGTCTTGGACCGAATATTTTGGTGAAAAACAGTTATTATCAGGCTGTAGATTTTAGTGAGCGGAAAGCGAGAATTTAACCTGGGTTCCTGCCCTTTTTCTATAAAGTATAAAAGGACTGTCCCCAAGTTATTGAACCCTTCTCGTTCAATAACTCAAAATAAACGGGACCTGTCCTTCAGTCTATTAAAGCACTGAGGGCCAGGTCCTATTTTTTATCTTGGTGTTTCATACACCCCATAGCTGAACGATGCATGATCCTGTACAGGAATCCAGGCACCAATTCCTTGTGACACGACATTTTTAATCACTATCTTTTGGGAATGTCCTTTCAAAACCAAGTACACTTCCCCGTAAGTGACTTTCCCTTTTTCATTGACGGCAGGCGTATAGGCGTTCAGGTAGCCAATTTTTCTCGTTGGAATATTGTACACCTGTTCCTTTTTTGTCCCTTGCCCAATCACTGTTTCAAAGGAAAGCGGCAGATTGGTTTTTTTCATAGCTTCCATCAGCACCATTTTTTTCACATCTTCTGCGTTTGGAATATAGGCTGTTAATCCGCCCTTCACCCTTTTTTGCTGCTCTTGAACGTAATGCATTTGACCAGGTGCGTTGCCGCCTCTGTTATCGAGTTTGTTTGTATTGATCTTTTGATATTCCCAGTTCACGGTTGTTTCATTAGAGTCATAATTGAGTGCCCATTGTCCAAGAAAAATAGTCGCTTTGTAGCCGATGGCAACCTTTGTATTGGCGATCGATGATTCGTTCATTAATCTGATCAAATTAGGGTTTTCAATTTTGATGGATGCTGTGCTGAGCAGCTGTTTTGCCAATTCGCTCGGCTCCAGATGCGGCAGATCCTGAGTCGGATTAGGATACGTATTATCTTTTGAAAGATCAAGTACTGATGAAGGCATTTTTATTTTTGCTCCCGCTCCAACAGTACTGAGACAGGAAAAACAGATCGATAAAAGCATGACCACTGAGACAAGCAGTCCTTTTTTCATTTCTCAATACCCCTTTCACTTGCTTTACCGATAGTTTTTTCTCACATCGGAAAGTTTATCCCTCAATTGGAAAAGAAATAATATGAAGTAGAGAATTGTCATGTGATGATCACAGGATATGAGGAACTCTTTTCAAAAAATTGATACAATAAATGCAGAAAGATACATAAAAGGAGCTTTTATAATGAAAAAAATCATATTGGTATTACTCATCATTTTTTCATTTAGTGGAGCAGCGGTAAGTGCTCATTCAAGACTCGTGAGCTCTACCCCTAAAGATGGTGCTGTAATAAAAGAACCGCTTAATACCATTTCCCTTACCTTCAATACAATGATTGAACCGACAAGTACTTTTAAATTGCTTCTTGGATCAAAAGAAATCCCCGTCTCAAATGTTCAAATAGATGGTAAAACTGTAAAAGGTGAAATTCCAAAAAATCTGGAAAACGGTGATTATACCGTCAAATGGAATATCGTTGGAGTTGACGGTCACCAAATTCAAGGAAAATTGGGTTTTACAGCTGATCTAAAAAAACAGGAAACAGCACCGGCTGCCCAAAAGAAAAAAGAAGAGCCAGCTAAAAAAGAAACAAAACAGCAAACGGAGCCAACGAATAAGGAAAAAATGGAGAACAAGCAAGCCTCAAATAAATCTGGCATAAATCCAGCTATCATGGTGCTTGCGGGAATCCTGGTAATTGCAGCAATTGCTGGCCTATTTACAGTTATGAGAAAAGGAAAAAAATAATGGTGACAGTATTTCTGATCATCTGCAAATTTTTTCTCTATCTTTCTTTTGCTATCCTGATAGGTACCTTCACAATGGCATTCGCAAAGGATGAAAATAAGCCAGTTCAAGAGGTTTCTAGACGCTTGATTCAAGCCTCTATTCTTGGTGTGGCTTTGTTTTCTTTTGCTCCCATAGTAGAGCTTGCTTTTCGCTTTTTTGATGCAGGAGGATTTTATTATGGGCTTGTGAAGGTCATTGGAGAGTTTGAAATTGGGCAGGCTTATGTGCTCACCTTTGTGATCATCGTCATTTTTTATTTATTTGCATCATTTCTTCCTGTGCAGACCAATAAGCAATATGCAGCGATTTCGCTGTTTTTTGTTCTGCTGATGATCTTTTCGCAAAGTGCAACGAGCCATGTGGCTTCGATTAACCCGATCGGTATTATGTATCATGCTTCCCATTTGATTTCTATGAGCCTGTGGGTAGGTGTTCTATTTCTTGCAGGCTGGTTCACAAAGGATACTAGCAACTGGCTGCGGTTTTTGAGATGGTACACCCCGCTTGCTTCCATTTGCGTTTTTTTTGTTGCTTTTTCTGGATTTTTGCTTATGACACTTGTAATGGATATTACCCAGTACCCTGAAACATGGCAGTTGAATTACGGCCAAACGCTATTGATTAAACAATTGCTGATTATTCCCATTCTTTTCTTTGGCATCATTAATGGATTCTTGATAAAAGGGCTGTTAAAGAAAAAGCGGCAAGTCAATCCCCTGCCTTGGGCAAAAGCTGAAAGCATTTATGTATTGATGGTTTTTGCTGTAACAGGTGTACTCAGTCAACAGGATCCGCCGCACGTGATTAAAGAAACCTTAAGAACAGATGGCACCTCATCTTTGTTTTCCATTTTTGCAGGCAATACGGCAAATGCTTCCTTTTCCCTGACCGGACTGGGTTCAGTGATGCTTTTCCTGTCAGCTATTTTTCTTTTTCTCACTATTTTCGGATTTTTAAGAAAGGCATCTGTTTTCCTTTCCTTTTTGACAGGGATCGGATTCATCCTCTCTGCTTATGTCGGATTTATGATGTGTGTATAATTAAGAAAAGCGCAAGCGCCTTGAACAGCCTAGGCATGCTGCTTACAGAAAAGCCCGCAAAGTCCGGTTTTCACTTTGCGGGCTTTTCTGAAGTGACCTAAAGACTCGGACTAGGCGCTGGAGCTGGAAAATTCAACTTTTACAACATGAGATAATTCAGTAGAAATTTATACTTTCTTTTCTATTAAAAAAAAGCGCGAAAAGCGCTTTTTTCAAACAGTTATAAAGTACTAATTCAAAAAAAATCCATAAGAAATATTTTTTCTTTAAATTGCCTTTTGCCATATTTACATCAGAATAGTAAGAATGTATGATTAATTCAAACAATCAAGCTTTAATGACCTTAGGTTCTTCCTTCTAAACAGTTATTCAGGCTGTTTCGGTGTGTTGATTGTTTCGTCCTACTGCGGCGTTGTGTTGGTGGCACACGCCGTTTTTTTGTGTCCATTTTTACAATGGCTGCTAAAGAGCCTTTACAATAAATAAAATCCAATTCCCATAATCAGATAGGCTGCAAGCAGGGTAGCGCCCTCAAACCAGTTTGTATCCCCATCATTCAGAAGGATAACGGATAAGAAAACAGCTGTAACCATAGAAACAAGCTCTGGCAATGTGAAGATGAGCGGCATTTTATGATCGAACAAAAGCGAGACAATCACAAGCGCCGGCGCGACAAACATGGCTACCTGAAGGGTCGAACCCATGGCAATTTCCACCGAGATGCTGATTTTATTTTTAAAGGCCATCACAATAGCAGACGCATGCTCAGCAGCGTTCCCAACAATAGCTACGATAATAACCCCAATAAAAAGCTCACTCCAGCCAAACTGTTTCCCGACTGTTTCAAACGTATGTACCAGATGTTCAGATATGTAGGCTACTGCAATCGTGGCTAAAAGAAGGATAATGATGGATTTCTTCGCTGACCACTCTGGCTCTTCATGCTCTTCTGAAGCAGCAGTTTCTTCAATTTTGTGCTGATAAACGCCGCGATGGGTAACAAGCTTGAAAAATAAAGCAGCAAGATAGAGAATGATCAGGATAACCGAAATTCCGACACTTAGGGACAGCGTTTCACTTTTTCCCATCTGCATAGAGAAAACTTCAGGAATGACAAAAGCGACGATAATTCCGAAAGTGAGAAGACCCGAATTATGACGGGCATCAAACACGTTGAATTGCTGGCGTTTATACTTAATGCCGCCTACGAAAAAGGACAGTCCTGCAACTAGCAGAAGATTTCCTATAACGGAACCGGTTAAAGAAGCCAGCACTACATTTACGAGACCAGCCTGAAGGGCAAAAATAGAAATAATCAGCTCAACTGCATTTCCAAAGGTTGCATTTAGAAGCCCGCCAATTCTGGGTCCTGCTACAGCTGATAAGCTTTCCGTCGCTCTTCCCATAAAACCTGCAAGTGCAATAATCGTTAGTGAGTATATGATAAACATAAGGGTAGAGGAAAGATCAACAAGGCTGCCAATAAAGGAAAAAGGCACACCTATAATCACTGCTATTAAAAAAATCCGATTAACGATGGGGATCACCTGTCTTTCTTAATCGATTGCTTTTTTGACTATGTACTATTGCTGTATGCGACAGAAATGAAATATATGTCTGTTTTCTATTACTATTCTTTCACCTGGGTATCTCCCTATGCACATTTTTCCAATTTTCCTTTACCCCGCCTTAAACGATCTCAAACGTTTCCTCTATTTCAATGCTTCCTTCAACAGATCTCGCCATTGAGCAGTTCCGTTTAACAAGATCAATCGCTTTTTTGATTTTTGTTTCTTCCAGATTTGTTCCCTTTATTGCGTAGTGAAGACTGATTTTTTCAATCCGATTGGCTTCCGCCTCGTTTCGGGTAACTTCGGCAGAAATCGCAATATCCTCAACCTCAAGCTTTTTCTTTACAAGAATTTGGCGAAGTACCCCTCCGCTGCAGCCAGCAATGGAAGCGGCCATCAGCTGGTATGGACGAAAACCGTACGCTTCATTTCCAGAAATCTCAAGCTCTCCAAAATCAAATGGCACCTTAAATCCCTGTTCAGTCATTTCAAATTCCATCGCAATTCCTCCTTTATTTTGGCTACCATTTTACATGGTTATCATCTCAATTGAAAATAAAAGGATAGAATGATACATTCAGGAAGGAAATAAATGAAGGTGTTTTCGCAAAGATTGTTGCTATTCGTATAAGTTTAGAACACGCATAAAGATTAGCTTCGTGGCATCTTTTCTTAAAAATGCGGATGTCCTCTTACTTTAAATTTACTTATTTAGATGAAAAAACAGCAAAATTTAAGAAAAGACCCTTAGTGAACGAGGGGTAATTATGGAGAAACTGCGTTTTACTGTATTGATTATGATCGTTACGATATCCGGATTTTCCCAAGGAATGCTGCTCCCTGTCTTAGCCATAATTTTTGAACAGGAGGGATATCCTGCTTCTTTGAATGGCCTTCATGCAACAGGGCTTTATATTGGAGTTTTGATTGCCTCCCCTTTTATGGAATATCCATTAAGAAAATTGGGCTATAAAAAATTAATTTTAATAGGCGGCTTTGTTGTTTTTTTAAGCCTTTTTTGTTTCGTTTTTATTAAATCCTTCTGGCTTTGGTTTTTACTCAGGCTTCTAATCGGAATAGGTGACAACATGCTTCACTTCTCGACTCAAACCTGGATTACGTCCCTTTCCACAAAGGGAAACAGGGGACGCAATATTTCGCTTTACGGATTATGCTTTGGACTTGGATTTGCAGCAGGACCATTTTTATCAGGACTTGCCGAAACAAATCCTTCTTACCCTTTTCTAATTACCGGAAGTGTCAGCTTCTTGATTTGGCTTCTTGCTTTTGTCCTTAGAAATGACTTTCCGGAACAAGTGGAAACCTCCTCGGTTCTTGAAACGGCCAAGCGGTTTTCATATGCCTGGAGAGCTGGCTGGATCGCGTTTCTTCCTCCGCTATGCTACGGATTTCTTGAGGCAACCATCAATGGAAATTATCCTGTATTTGCATTAAAATCAGGCATGACACCGGAACAGGTTGCCTGGCTGCTGCCTGCTTTTTCTGTAGGAAGCATCATCTTTCAGCTCCCCCTTGGCATATTGAGCGACAAATTCGGGAGAAGGCCAGTCATTCTGTTTGTTATGTTCTCAGGGTTTGCGGTCTTTTTCTTAGCCAGCTTGACCGAATCCTTTTCACTGCTGCTCTTATTCTTCCTGCTTGCCGGTATGCTTGTCGGCACAACCTTTTCTCTCGGTTTAAGCTATATGGCTGACCTTTTGCCAAAAAATCTATTGCCAGCCGGCAACCTTCTTTGCGGCATTAGTTTCAGTGCAGGAAGCATTACCGGTCCACTCATTGGAGGAGCCTATCTGCAGCTGATGAAATCAGGGAATCCTTTTCATATTATCAGTTTGATGCTGCTGATTATTTTCCTTATAAATGTATTTCATAAGAATCGGGAATGCGCCGCTTTACAATCGTGAAGCAGCGCTTTAATTTTTAGACTCTGTAAACTTGACTGTTGATTTCCGCTTCAGGCACTCATCTTAAGCGGGCGGTCCGGAAGCCTCCTCGGCGCTTAGCGCTTGCGGGGGTCTCCCTTGACCAGTTTTTCTAAGCAGAAGTTTCAGCACCCGCTCCAATCAACATGGTGCAAAAATCAACATTTAGCTTTAACTGAGCCAATTTTTAAAAAATGGGTTGAACCTTCTGAATATTCTGTTATATAATAAAACAAATAATAATAATCTGTATCATAACAATTAGGAGGAATGAAAATGAGCAGACAAGAACGGAAAAACATGATCCATTTTATTAAAATGATGAAAGCCATTGATCAGGAGACATTGCTGATTATGACGGACGAGGAAATCGAACATATTTATTCATGCGTTTACAAGAAGAGTCTTGAATCTGGGGAATAACAAGGCATTTTGGATGAAAAAAGACAAAACAAAAAGGCATCCGATCCCTCGGTTGCCTTTTTGTCAGGAGGATTTGGCATGAACTGATTGAAAATCCTGCAGTTCTTTAGAAAGTTCCATTCTAGATTTCACTACCTCAATTTGAATGCCCAACTTCCGATACTTGTCGACAAATGCTTCGAGCTTTTTCAGTCTGCTGCCATTTTCCAATATAATCGCCTCTCCGTCTTTAGTTTATAAGCCGGTTGCACGAGTAGTTACCTTATACAATATTTCATTCTTATCTATCCAATATAAGACTACCTTCTAAATTCACTTCTGTCTAGATACCATGTACTTAGTTTTCATTTACCACATGAAAGAAAACGGCAAACAAATTTTTTAACTAAATGTGCAATAGAAGGATAAAACTTTTTAATTCCCGCGAGCTTTTTTATTTGTGGCCGCAATGGCTTTTTTCATCATTTCTGCCATGTGGTTTTCATAAAGGACTTTTAACCCTTCTGCTGTTGCCCCGCCTGGCGTTGTGACCTGTTCCCTTAGAGCAGAGGGACTCTTCTCCTGTTCAAGCATCCTGCTTGAACCGTAAATCATTTGAATCACTAGCTTTTTAGCCCTTTCTTCCTGTATACCCATATCCTTCGCTGCTTCTATTAGCGTTTCGGCAAAGTAATATAAAAAGGCTGGGGCACTTCCTGTTACAGCAGTCAGATTATGCACTTGATCTTCTGTAAATTCTTCTGACTGTCCAATTCCGTCAAGGATCAGCTGCAGTGCTTCCCTGTGCTTAGGCTTAACAGATTTACCAACAGCATAAAGCGAAATGGATTCTCCGATTGTTGCTGAGGTATTCGGCATAATCCATGCTGCAGGCGTATATTCCGGAAGCCGCTCTTCTAAATAAGAAGGACCAATACCAGCTGCAATAGTAACAACAAACTGATGGGTCAAAACATCAGAAAGCTCTTTTAGAATGGAGTCATGTGCAGAAGGCGGCATGGCAAGCACAATGACATCTGCCTTTTCTGCATCCTGTTTCCAATTATCTGCCGTTTGTACGGGATATTTATGTTTGAGAGCATTGAGGCGCTCGATATTTCCTGTATTTGAAACAATGATTTTTTCTATGTATTCCTTGCTGTTTCGGACAAGACCGCCGATAATCGCTTCAGCCATGCGGCCGGCTCCGATGAATAACAGGGTTTGTTTTTTCATTATGTTGTCCTCCATTCTGTTCTTTGAATTATAGTACAGCTATTTTTAAATGGAAATCCCATTAAGAAAAAAAAGCCCGGATAAGAACAGTTTGCTCTTATCCGGGCCTTCGTTATTTAGTGATATCCATTTTGCCCGTTTGCGCTGCTGCTCGTTTTTCCATTTGGCTTGCTTTTGGAATTTTGTTTATTATGGCTGCCGCCTTTTTTGCTTTGTTTGCTCATATGAGTTCCCCCTGGATATGATATTTGAAGCCTCCTAAGACTTCTTTCATACTTTTCCCGAGAAACAAACTTCTCATAAGAAAAACTTCTGGTAATCATGACGCCTCTGTGTTCCGCTTATAAAGGATGGCATTAAGCTCTCCTCCAATAATGATAATCATGCCTGTCAGATAGAACCACACAAGCAGAACAATGATTCCGCCTATGCTGCCATAGGTTGCGCTGAAATTCCCAAAATGGCCGACGTAAAAGGAAAAGGCTGAAGAAACGAGAACCCAGGCAATCGTTGCCAAAAAGGCACCCGGCAAAGCAGACTTGACATGATATTTTTTGTTTGGTCCAAAATAATACAAAGCAGTCAGTACAATAAAAATGATCACCCCGCTTAAAACCCAGCGCACCGTATTCCAGACACTCATAAACATGCTTGGGATGCCAGCAGCGTTGAAAATGAAGCGGCCGATCTCCTCTCCGAAGACAGGAAGCAAAAGAGCGATGATGATCACAAAGATCATCGCGATTGTAAGGAGAATAATGGTTCCTCTCGCCACAATAAATGAACGGTTTTCCTTCACTTCATAAGCACGATTAAAAGCTCTCACAATTGCATTAATGCCATTGGAAGCAGACCAAAGGGTAGCGATGATTCCAAAGGACAATAACCCGCTGTTTTGCTTGTTTAATATTTGCTGCAGCGTCATTTCAATAATTTCCATGCTTTGACCAGGAGCATATTCCCGGATAACATTCAGGATGTCATCAATGGATAGAGGAAGATACCCGATCAAGGTAATTAAAAAGATGAGAAATGGAAATAACGCAAGCAGAAAGAAATAAGCAAGTTCGGCAGCGAGGCCCCCTACTTCATCCTTTACGTATCGCAGAAATAATTCTTTCAGTAAAGACCCCTTTGGTCTTTTAACCATACGCTTACAATCCCTTTTTTTCCTCCCGGCTTTCATCCAGGATAGGAGTAAACAATTTTTCTTTTGTTTCTCTGATCGACTCAATAACGGCAGGTGTTGTAGCTTTAAGCTGATTTACTTTTTCATTCACATATTTAACATCTGTTGTCAGCTTCTGTACAAGGTCCCTCGTTTTATCCGTTGTTTCTCTTACATCTTTCGTAAAAAGAGATGGATCCTCAAAATATCGCTGCACTCTTAAACCAAATGCTTTCCCGTCCCTTATAAGAGCTGTTCTAGTTGGCTTGTGAAAGAGAGATACAACAGCCCCTGCTGCTGCTCCAATTAACATATTTTGTACTAATGTGCTTTTCTCACTCATCAGTATACCCCTTTCCCTAAAGGTTATTTTCTTCTTTTATGGTTTTTAGCAAACCTTTGCATCCTTCTGTCACCATTTCATACACTTCATCGAAATTCCCCGTAAAATAAGGATCCGGTACATCATCAATTTCACTGTTTTCGACAAAGTCCATCAGCCTTCCAATAAAACCAGTTTCGGAGTATCCGGCCATGCGGTGCAGATTCCCCAGGTTTTCAGCATCCATGCAAATTATGTACTGAAAGCGGGTCAAATCACCCGTAAAAACCTTGCGTGCTTTCATGCCGATATAATCAATACGGTTCGTATCAAGTATTTTTCTCGTTCCTTCATGGGGCGGATTTCCGACGTGCCAATCTCCTGTTCCAGCTGAATCAATTTCGATTTTATCTGATAGTCCATCTTCTTTCACAATGTTTCTCACCGCCTCTGCCATTGGAGATCGGCAGATGTTTCCCAAACAAACGAACAGCACTCTGATCATATAAACCCTCCTCTTCCTGCATTTTCTCACTTCCTCCCTTTATTATCACGCCTTTCACTTTTTGCCTTTTTTGATAATAGGATCATTCACAATCCATGTTACAATAAAACCAATCTGAAAATCGCGAAAGGATGAAAAAAATGAATTTAACTGAGAAATCACCGGAGAACATTGAGTATATGATCGATGGTATAAAAGAAAAACTGAAAGTTGTTAACATCGGCGCCATTAAATCTACTCATTTCAATGAAGAAATGTACGAAGAACTGAAAGACATCTATGATTTTGTCATGAAAAAGGACAACTTCAGTCCAAGAGATATGCAGGCAATCGTCGAAGAACTGGGCAGCCTGAAAAAATAAACTCGGAGGACGTCATAACGTCCTCCCCTCCAGCATATTAGTTAGTGGAGGGAGGCGGATGCGAGTGGCTGGCTGGTGGTTAGTGACGGCTGTTTTTTTACTCTTTTTAATCCTCGCAGTTACCGGAATCATTGTAGCACTGAAATCTGGAATCCATCCTGAAGATGCTGAACGAATTGATGCTGTGCCGAAAGAGAATGAAAATGACAGCGGCACGGCTCTTCATTAGAGGCTTGCCCTTATACATATTCGAAAAAAAACAGGCTCTTCAAATTAAGAGAGCCTGTTTTTTCATCTATATTATTGAAGCAATTTTAAAGATTCACGAACGAAAGCAGGAATATCATCTGGTGTACGGCTTGTTACAAGCTGGTTGCTGCAAACGACAACCTCCTTGTCTTCAACCTTTGCTCCAGCATATTCCATGTCTGTTTGAATGGATTTAAAACCAGTTGCGCCGCGGCCTTCTAAAGCTTTGGCCGTAATGAGAAGCTGAGGTCCATGGCAGATTGCAAAAACAGGTTTTTTATCATCCATAAACTGTTTCGTAAAGCTTACAAAACGTTCATCTGCTCTAAGCTGATCCGGTGAGAAGCCGCCCGGAATCAGCAGCGCATCAAAATCGCTTGGGCTTACATCATCGATGGAAGCATCTACAGTAACAGAAGCTTCTCCCTGTTTGCCTTTAATGGTTTTGCCTTTTTCCATTTCGATAACCGTTAACTCATGACCCGCTTCTTTAAATTCTTTCGCAGGCTCTGTATACTCGGAATCCTCAAAATAATCAGTCAAAACAACAGCAATTTTTTTACCCATTTTAACATTACCTCCCACTATTATGTCTACACATAGAATGTACCCCACTTCTTTTCAAAAAAAACACAATGATCGGCTTTTCTTCTTTAAAAAGGGAGGTGAATAGGGATACTTTAAGCTTTAAAAAGGCTAATCATAGGCAGGCAAATACTTTCCGCCATTGCCCCCAACATCGTGCAGGTTTTCAATATCCTTTAAAAATTCTCCGATGTGCTCCTTGTATCCTTTTTTATCGGTTAAAAAGGCATTAGCATGCCCTGCATTCGGAACGAGGTAAAGCTTTTTGTGTCCTTTTTTTAAATTGTACATGTCCACTGACATTTTATAGGGAATAAAATCGTCATCAACCCCGTGGATAAACAGGATCGGCGTTTCTACCTGATCCAGATTTTTAATTGGTGAAATTTCTCTGAAACCCCAACCGTAGCGGATTCTTGTAACAAAGCTTGTTAGCGTGATCAGCGGCTCCATCCTGATTTTGAAATCAACCCTTAGCCTTAAGCGGATAAGTGCCGTTAAATCACTGAAGGAGCAGTCTGAAATACAGAAACCTACCCGTTTGTCTTTTTTAATAAATTGCAGGGCCGAGGCTGCACCAAGTGACTCCCCAAGGACACCTACGAATGCATTATCACCGATCTTTTCATAGAGATAATCAACCCATGCTCTTAAATCATCTTTTTCATAATATCCAAAGGAGGTATGATTGCCCCCGCTTAATCCGTGAAACCGGTGATCACAAAGGAGAACATTATAGCCTTTCTCATGAAACATTTCGACATACTTGTAGCTTCCAAACAACGACCACATAATGCCATGGGCAATAATAATCACCTTATTGCTCTTTTCGTATGGAAAATACATAGCATGTATTTTGTAATCATAATAGGAGTCGATGAACAGCTCTTCCTTTTTCAGCCGTTCAAACTCTTCATTATTGATCTCGCCATTTTTCACGCCTATTTTGTATGTTTCCTTATACTCAACCTTTCTTGGAAAAATAATAAGGTTTGAGAAGTACAGCGGAACGGCAGCTAAAAGCAGGAGCAGCGTCAAAAAAATAGCAGCCGATATCATGATCCACACTTTACCACCTTCTATTCGTTATATTCTGGACTAGTATGAGACATTGAAATCGTAATTAACCTCTTTCAAAAAGGCCCTTTTCTTAAACTTTGTTGTTTTTCATCAAAATAAAAGAATTCCAAACAAAAATACAACTGTAAATTTTAAGAAAAGATGCCACGAAGCTTATCTTCATCCGTGTTGTAAACACATATGAATAACAACAATCTTTGCAAAAACTGCCTTCAAAAAAGTATATGTAAAAACTGTTTCGAAAACGATTTGTCCAGTATCGCATGACAACGAAATTTTTTCGGGTATAGAAAGAACAACTTACTTAAAAAGAAGCGGAGTTTTATGAATGAATACTATACTTATCATCGGTGGCGGCATAGGTGGTTTGACTGCGGCAGCGCTTCTTGCAAAAGCAGGGTATCCAGTTACCGTTCTAGAAGCTTCAAATAAATGGGGCGGCTGTGCAGGCAAGTTTGAAAGGAAAGATTTTTTATTTCCTGTTGGAGCTACCCTTTGCATGGGATTTGAGAGGCATAATGAAAACATAGTACCGGAAAACAGCGGGAGTAACAGGCCTCTGGCTATACGGTGATTGTGTCTTTCCTGAGACAGGAACGATTGGCGTCTCTGTTAGCGGTTATCATGTCTTCAGATCTATCACTGGGAAAAACATTAAATAAGGCTCTTTTCTTAAACTTAGTTGCTCATGACCCTGTATTTATTCCTCGAAACCATTGGGATGGCAAAAACTTTAAGAAAAGATGCCCCGATGCTAGTCTAAATGCGTGGTAAAAGCATGTACGAAAAACAACAATCTCTGCGAAAACAGCCTTAAATAAAAACGGCTGCACATGCTTAGTGCAGCCGTTTTCTTTAAGCCTGTCCCCGACGGGCAAAATCAACAAACCTGAATTTATCAAGCCTGTGTCTTGACTCCGTATATTGAAACAAACTGGTATCATCAAGAAATATGTAGTTACGGACAACGACAATATGCTGGAAATGGGCAATATCAAGGTATTGATAATCCTCTTCTGTACAGTCCTCCACAACGATCTCCTTTTTGGCATAGCTGATTTTCAGCTGCAGATCGTTTTCGATATACTCAAAAATGCTGTTTTCACATATACCTTTCGATAAAAAGGGAACATATTTTTTGTTCAGAAAATCCTTGTCAAGAATGATCCGTTCTCCTTCAATCTCTCTGGCGCGGACAACCTTCCAAATCTCATCTGTGCTGTCAGCTCTCAGCTGTTTCTGCAGAAACGCATCCGGCTGCATTAAGCCAAACTCATATACAATTGTTTTCGAAGAACTTTTCATTCTATCAGCAAGTTCTTTAAAACTGGTCAGCCCAGATACCGGAAAATTTAATTTCTCAGCATCCAGAACGATGGAGCCTTTTCCTTTTACCTTCTGGATAAACCCATTTTGAGAAAGGAGGTTCAGTGCCTTTCTTACCGTTTCTCTTGACGTTTGAAAGCGTTCCGCCAAATCATTCTCTGACGGCAGCGTTTTTTTCGGAGGAATTTCTCCCTTTTTAATTTGATCAGATAGCTCCTGATAAACGGATAAATATTTATTTGTCTTCACTGTAATCACCTTCTAAGATTGTAGCATTATTTTTTCAGGTGATAAACGGCACTTTCATAAGGGCGCAGCCTGATCTTAGAAGAAGCATCCTCCGTATCCTCGTAATTCGAAATCAGAATTTCAGAATCATAGCTGTCAATTTCCAGTTGATGCGGTATTTCAAATTCAATTTCATTTCCATAAAAGTTGCTGACAACAAGCAATTTTTCATGTTCTCCATTTCGTACATATGAAAAAACCTCGGGATGGTCTTCAGCAATCAGTTCATAATCTCCCGCCGTTATAATGTCATACTCTTTTCTAAGCGAAATGAGCTTTTGATAATGATAGAAAATCGAATTTTGATCGCGGAAAGCTTCCTCTGCATTGATTAAAACGTAATTTTCCGCCACTGGAATCCAAGGGGTTCCAGTTGTAAATCCAGCATTTTCAGAGCTATCCCACTGTAC
Organism: Chryseobacillus diguaensis; assembly: GCF_049220665.1. Lineage (NCBI taxonomy): Bacteria > Bacillati > Bacillota > Bacilli > Caryophanales > Bacillaceae > Chryseobacillus > Chryseobacillus diguaensis. The sequence continues at coordinate 40,057 of NZ_JBMKNV010000010.1, read as the reverse complement.
CGGCGTCCTGGAATTATCACGGGATTTTCGTTTTAATATCTCTAGAATACCCTCTTCACTTTTCCCGGCATCCTTCAGCAAGCGGTGAATATTAATGGTTTCGACATCACGGTAATCCTGGATTCGGCTGAATTTTGGATTGGTCATCCCAAATTCTTCGCCTTGGTAAACATAAGGCGTTCCCTGCATCATGTGAATGACTGTTGCAAGCATTTTAGCGGATTCCTTGTGGTACTCTCTGTCATTTCCATACCGGGACACAACCCTCGGCTGATCGTGGTTGCACCAGAATAGGGCATTCCACCCTCCTCCGCGGTTCATCTCTGTTTGCCAAGTGGAAAGAATTTGTTTCAGCTTCTGAAAATCAAACTCCGCAACAGTCCATTTTTCCCCGTTTGGATAATCAACTTTTAGATGATGAAAATTAAATGTCATGCTTAATTCTTTCCGATCGGGATTTGAATAGCTGATACAATTTTCGATTGTCGTGGAAGACATTTCCCCAACCGTCATAGCCTCATATTTGGAGAATACCTCACGGTTCATTTCCTGCATATATTCATGCACCCTTGGGCCATCTGTATAAAATTTTCGCCCGTCTCCAGGAGCAGCAGATCCATCATCATCAGGAAAAGCCTGATCCTTTGAAATCAGATTAATCACATCCAGGCGAAATCCATCGACTCCTTTTTTAAACCAATAATGCATCATGTCATAAACATTCTTTCGCACTTCGCCGTTTTCCCAGTTCAGATCAGCCTGGGTCACGTCGAATAGGTGCAAATAATATTCACCTGTTTTTTCATCAAGCTCCCAGGCACTACCGCCGAATTTCGATTCCCAGTTGGACGGCTGTTCCCCACCCTCTTTAGGTTCTCTCCAAATGTAGTAATCTCTGAATGCATTTTCTTTAGAGGAAGCTGATTCCTTGAACCATCTGTGCTCTGTAGAAGTATGATTCACAACAATGTCCATAATCAATTTGATGCCTCTTTCATGAGCTTCTTCCAAAAGGCGATCAAAATCTTCCATTGTTCCATATTCCTTATGAATACTGTAGTAATCGCTAATATCATAGCCATTATCCTTTTGAGGAGACGCATAGATAGGCGTCAGCCAAATCACATCAATCCCAAGTTCTTTCAAGTAATCAAGCTTTTCAATGATCCCCTGCAGATCTCCCACACCATTGCCGGTAGTATCATTAAAGCTCTTCGGATATATTTGATAAACTGCTGATTTTTTCCACCAAGGGGTTTTCATCGTTCCGCACCACCATTTTTGAGTTTTTTGAGTTTGTTTTTTCTGGAAATAGAGAAGCTGCTAAAGCTGGATTTATGTCTAATTTTGAATAAGCAGGTTTTCCTTATTGATAGGGAATTTTTCAAGTTGTCTATTGTGTAAAATGATCGTCACAAACCATCAGTTTTACTGCTTAAACTTGCCATACTTCAAATTTCACATCATTTTAAAATAGGAAAGGGGACAATCACTTGTCCCTAATCCCTATTATTCAGCGGCTTTCTCACGTTTCGTTTTAGCCATAATATAGGTTAACACAAACGGTACAACAAGAACGATTGCCATTCCTGTGAAAAATGCCGGCCAATAATTGCTGCTGATGGATAAAAATCCTGGAATTCCCCCAACCCCTATGGAGAAAGCCTTTACTCCTTGAACACTGATCACAAGTCCCGCAATTGCAGAGCTGATAATAGCAGCAATAAATGGGAAGCGGTAGCGCAGATTTACACCGAACATGGCTGGTTCTGTCACACCGAGATAGGCTGAGATAGCAGAGGTAAGCGCCAATCCTTTTTCCTTTTCATTCTTCGCCACAAGCATCATTGCAAGACTTGCTGAACCTTGTGCAATGTTCGAAAGCGCAAGCATCGGCCATAAGAATGTGCCTCCTTTGCTCGCAAGCTGAAGATCAACTGCCAGGAACGTATGATGCATACCTGTAATAACAAGAACGCCATACAAACCGCCATAGATTAATCCGCCAAGTGCTGCAAAATGTGTAAAAAGTGCAATCACTCCGCCAGTCAAAGCATTGCTGATCGCAAAAGTAATTGGACCAATCACTATGAATGCTGCGAAACCTGTAACAAGAAGGGAAACAGGCGGTACAATCAGCATCTGAATGGCATCAGGTACCCGTTTCGTCAGAAATACTTCAATTTTAGCCAGCAAATAGGACGCTGCCAATATAGGAAGTACTTGTCCCTGATAACCGACTTTTTGAACAGTCAGGCCAAAAATATTCCATGTCCCAGGATCTTTTTTCCCGATATCCCAGGCACTTAACAGTTCTGGATGCACAAGCATCAAACCGAGAACAATACCAAGCAGAGGACTTCCGCCAAACCGTTTCACTGCCGACCAGCCAATCAAGCCTGGAAGAAAGGTAAATGCTGTGTTTGCAATCAAATTAATGATGCTGGATAAATCCGCCCATTGCGGATAAACCTCAATGACTGGTTTTGCAAAGAAAATCTTTGGCCCAGTTAACAAATTATTAATCCCCATCAATAAACCTGCCGTTACAATCGCCGGCAAGATCGGTATGAAGATATCAGCCAATATTTTAATCGCTTTTTGAAGCGGATTTAAGTGCTGTTCAGAAGCTTTTTTTACATCCTCTTTCGAAGATTCTCCAATTCCTGTTTGCGATGCCATTTCAGCATACACTTTGTTAACAGTCCCTTGACCGATTACGACCTGGAACTGTCCGTTTGTTGAGAAAGATCCTTTTACAATATCAATGCTCTCGAGCTTTTCCTTATCAACTTTTCCTTCATCCTTTAAAGCAAACCTCAGTCTAGTCACACAATGTGTTGCTGCTGCAATGTTCTCTTTTCCGCCAACAGCTTCAACAATCTGACGTGCTGGTTCTTTGTATTGACTCATGCTGCATCCCCCTTATGGAATCGTTTTCAGAATCATTAAAATTGAAAGGCTCGCTGAATAATTGTTATTACTTCGCCTTAAGCGTTTACATAAACTTGTATATACATGTTATGCCATAATTCTATACTTGTATGTACATGTTTTGCAAGCGTTTTATTTAAAAAATATTTTAAGAAGGCTCTTCTCTTAAACTTTGTTGCTCATGACCCTATATTTAGTCCTCGAAAACATTGGAATGGCAAAAACTTTAAGAAAAGATGCCCCGATGCTAGTCTAAATGCGTGATAAAAGCATGTACGAAAAACAACAATCTCTGCGAAAACAGCCCTTTTAGAAAATGGCAAAAATAAAAACAGCCTTCGCATAGAAGCTGTTTTCTGCAGCAAAAATCATAAGGATGAAAAGGAGATTCCGCAGGAATGAAAAAGCTCGGCTCCTTGGAAGGATCTTCAAAACCCCATGCAGCAAGTGCCGCTGCACAAGCATCAACCAAATGCGGGGAGATTTCCTTCTCCCTATGAATATCCTCTAATTTTTGAGTCTCCAGCCAGCTCATTAAATACTCTTTGGAACTTGATTTTTTTTATACAGCAAGGCAAGTATCCTTTCAGTATCTTTCAGTCTTGTAAACATAGCCGCACCTGGATGGACCTCTACCACTTGAATCGGCTTGGAAAGCCTCTCAATCATTCTAGTCAGGGAAATTCCCCGAAGGGTTAAATAAACCAGCTTCGTTAGTGTCGGAGGCATAATCGATCCATGATGCATTCCCTGCCCTTTGATGTACTCGCGAAAAAGACGGTCAGCTTTTCTGTCCCCGCCACCATCATTGCAGGAAAGCGGTGAATCAAAACCAATGACAAGCGGTTCATGAATTTTATGAATCATTTCAAGCAGCATCTTGTCTGAAAAAATTTGTGTGCAGAAAAAAACGGATACTGCAGCTTTCTTATTTAAATAACGCAACCGCTGTATCATTGTATTTAGCAGGCCCTGATTTCGACACCCATAATCAGCAAACTATTATCTCTCCCAAATATCGACATGTTTCACGGGAAACAATGACGGTATTCCCCAGGAAATGTTTTACGTTAATTTCTTATAAATTCTCTCTTTATAAAAAGCGGAAGAAGGAGAACGTAAGGAATTCCGCTTATTGAAAAGCTTCTCAAGCTGCCTTTCTTTTTCCAAAAGGCGTTTTTCATGTATCTCGCGCTCCTCTCCTGTACATGACTTTATTAAATCCTGAATGCTTAATATCTCTTTTTTCAAGGCAGGTTCATCATCCTGCATCCCTGCATTTTTCATCATTTTGTATGCCATTCTTAAATTTTCAGGTACACTCGACAGATCCTCAAGCTCTAGTGGCTTGCCCATTCCAGGGAGATTATCAAATTCCCCTTCTTTAATTGCCTTTTTAATCTTTTCTTCTGAGACAATATGTGAAAAATCCATTCTGCCTGGAGCCTCCTTTATCCTCTCATTTTCTCTATTATAATCTTTCTGTTCGTTTTTTCAAAAATCGCAGCATGTCTTTCTGCCTTTTATGAAAACAGACTAAAAAAAGACCTTATTGGCCTCTTTTCCCCTGATTTAATTCCTTCACATAATCCGGATAATTTGTCACCATTCCGTCTGCACCGATACTTTTCATATAACTTGCCGTTTCTCTGTCATTAATTGTATAAGGCGTTGTTTTCATTCCGAGCTCGTGAATTCTATTAACAAGCTGAGGATTCGCCATGGATTTATTAGGGTTCACAAAGTCTGCATACTTTGCAATCTCTTTAAGCTGCCTTGGCGGAATTCCAAAAGGCTTGTATTTTAGTAAAACACCCGTTGAAACATCCGGAAGCAAATGATGAAACGTTTGAACAGACCTTTTATCAAAAGATTGAATGATAATTTCATCATTTGGCCGGTTATTTAAATGGTATTTTTTCAAAACCTCTGCAACCTCTTTTTCGATACCAGGATACTGAGAAGGGTTTTTTAATTCAATCAGCATTTTTACTTTTCCCGCATACCTGTCAAGCAGTTCCTGAAAAGAGGGAATTCTCTCGTTTATAAAATCGTTTGAAAACCAGCTCCCTGCATCAAGTTTTTTCAGCTGATTGAAGGCTATGTTTTGCACAGGCCCTCTTCCGTTTGTTGTTCGGTCTACCGTCTGATCATGAATGATGACAAGCTTACCGTCACTCGTACGCTGTATATCAAATTCTATATAGTCTGTTTTCATCTTCAGAGCTTTATCAAAAGAAGCGAAGGTGTTTTCAGGAGCATAACCTGAAGCTCCTCGATGAGCAATGGTAATCAGCTCTCTTCCCTCCCCCAATTTCTTTTTTCCTGCCACCGCATTGCTGTTTGCAGTATGAGCAGCAAACCATATCAGCACACCGCTGATCAGAATCAAGAAAAAATACCGCAAATTGAATCTCTCCTTGTTCTCTTTTTCTTTCAGCTTAACTGGTGTGTATGAAAGAAGATTTAAAGGAATGTATGGTTTTTACAAGTTTTTTATAAAGAAAAAGAGGGAGGAATTACTATTAAAATTTACATTGCCCTACTGGCTAGTGTATGAATCTGTCAAACAGGCTATGACCTTTCAGACTGTAGAATATTTGTCCCCCTGTTCTCATACAATGCAATACAGAAATTTTCTTTATCTAGGAGGGACAAGTGGTTGAAAAATCAATCTGTAAGTCTGCTGGAAGAAATGGCCTCACGCTTTTTTATCCTGAACAAAGAAGCAAAACAAATTGAAGAAGAGCTGAAACAGCTCAAGAAAGAATTTAATGATTATTTTGATCATAAAGCAGGTTCAGATCAAAAGGGTGTTTTAAAAGCCGGAAAATATCAGGTACAACGGCAAATTCGCACAACGGAATCCTATCAGGAAGAAGAAGCTGTGCAAAAACTGGAAGAGGCAAACCTCGGCGAATGCTTGCTTGTCGTAAAAAAACCAGACAAAGAAAAGATTGAGGCCGCGATAAAACTTGGCCTTCTGGCTGAAGATTATCTACGTGATTTAACGATCAGGAAAATTACTAAGGTTATAACTGTGAAGGAAACATAACTCCAGGCACTTTGGTGCATGGAGTTTTTTTAAACTATAGAAGTTTTACTCTTTTCATTAGCGCAGTTGCGCACGAGGCGCTCTTGTTCATCATCCCTGCAGATTAGAGAATTAGAAGAAACACCTGCAAAGCCTTTATCCAATGCTTGTTTCGCTTTATCCCTATCTCAGGCTATAGCTGCCAGAGCTAATTTTGCTTTTTCAAAGGAAACAGCGTCCCTCCTTTTAATTCTGCTTTCAATTTTCAGCAGCATTTCGGAATCGTGAATCTCATCGGCTATTTAACATGCAAGCAAGTAATTTGCGTCAAAATGCTCGAACACGAAATTTCTTTTCTCCTCATGTACATGCTCTGCAAAAGATCAGGGTACTATTTTATTGGAAAGAATTTGAATTCCAATTAATTTTGTTCTTTTTCGTCGTAATTGAGACCAAGAATAAGGTTTAAAAGGTAATTTGAGGTTATTTTGAATTATTTGAGAGTTTAGAGAAGATTTGCCATGCTTAGAGGCGGGGATTATAACGTTTATGAATGCATACGGCGATTTATGAGCGGGTACCAGAGTTTATGAGCGCACACGGCAATTTATGAGCGGATACCAGAGTTTATGAGCGCATATAGCATTTTATGAGCGGGTACCAGAATTTATGAGCGCATATAGCATTTTATGAGCGGGTACCAGAATTTATGAGCGCACACGACAATTTATGAGCGCAGACAGCATTTTATGAGCGCACACCACATTTGATAGCCAATCCCCAATTCATTTTCGAATACGACAACTCCATATCCAATCCCCTGTTGATAAGCTAAACTGGAAATACCCTATCTATAAAAAAGGCTGTTTTCACAAAAATTGTTGCTGTTCGTATGAGTTTAAAAACGCATGAAGATTAGCTTGAGGGCATCTTTTCTAAAAAAATTTCATTTTATCTGCAGTTATGTTCAAGAAGAGTGTAAGGAAAGCAACAAAGTTTAAGAAAAGAGCTATAAAAAACTAATCCCAGCTACCGGAAAACTTTAACAAATACTTATCTTGCCATCTCTTCACCGCCCCAGTTATGATGAGAGTGGTTCGATTTGTGGAAGCGGGGATTATGATGAGGATTAGAGATTGGGATCAAAATTTAAAGGTTCGCTTAATGGGCGAAGCTATGATGAATATTACATACTGGATGTTCTTTCCATTTTTGGCAATTTATTTTTCTGAGGAGTTTGGGAAAGAGATGGCAGGGCTGCTTCTGATTTTGTCTCAGGTGTTTTCGGTTTTGGCCAATTTGCTTGGGGGCTATAGTGCAGACAAAATTGGAAGAAAGAAAATGATGGTTATTTCCTCCTTCGGCCAAGGTATTTCCTTTTTGATTTTTGCGTTTTCAAGTTCACCGTGGCTTGATATGCCGCTGCTTGCTTTCGTTTGTTTTACGTTTGTCGGAGTGTTTGGCTCTTTTTACTGGCCGGCAAGCCAGGCGATGGTGGCTGATGTAGTAAGCGAAAAGGATCGAAGCGACGTTTTTGCTGTTTTTTATACATCTCTTAATATTGCTGTTGTCATCGGTCCGATTCTTGGGGGCATTTTTTACATTCATTATCGTTTCCAGCTGCTGCTTTTTGCCGCTGCCGTTTGCATGGCGTTGGCATTTATTTTGTTCAAATGGACAAGGGAAACAGCGCCAAGCGTTATTGCTGAGAAAACAGCGATTCATGATAAAAAAGAAAAGTGGTTCCAATTTCTTATTACGCAGGTAAAAGATTATCGGATTATTTTCAATGACCCGACATTTATGCTTTATATTTTAGCAGGCATTCTCGCAGGCCAGACGTTTATGCAGCTTGATTTGCTGATCCCCGTTTTTACAAAGGAAACGATCGGCATTCAAACCATTTTCTCCATTGGGAATTGGAGTTTTAATGTAAACGGAGAGCAGGCGTATGGCATGATTTTATCTGAAAACGGGGTGCTTGTTGCGATTTTGACCATTGTGATTACACGCTGGATGTCAAAGTATAAAGAACAGTGGGTTTTCATCATTTCTTCTATTCTTTATGGCACAGCGATTGTCTGGTATGGACATGTGGATTGGGTTTGGGGAATGATTGGCGCTATGGCCCTCTTTACGTTTGCTGAATTGATGACAGCTGGACTGCAGCAGAGCTTTATTTCAAGAATTGCTCCAGAGCAAATGAGAGGACAATATTTCGCTGCTTCCAGTCTCAGGTTTACGTTCAGCAGAACCCTTGCCCCCATATCCATACCTCTGACAGTCTGGATCGGGTATAAACCAACGTTCATCCTTTTAGGTATTTTAGGCTTTGCAAGCGCATTTTTGTATTACATTATGTTTAAAAAATATGAAAAAGAAAACACAATTCATGTGAGGGCTTAACCCACTTTGGGAGCATATATTTATGAATTGGCAGCCAGAGTATAATAAATAGAAATACTGTATGTACAGGAGGAGGGAAACCTGAAATGGCGAATTTAGAAGAATGGTTTGCAAAAGGATTAACACAGCAGGAATATGTTCGATCTATGGAAGTTCACAAAGAACATCTGCTTACAGTTTATAATGAGTTTAGGCTTGAAGAAGATGAGAGAGTATATTTGCAGACACTTCAATCTGAAGGGCTTAGAGCCGTCATTATAACAGCTGACTGGTGCGGTGATGCAATGGTCAATTTGCCGATTTTCATGAGAATAGCTGAGGAATCTCTCATTGAAGCACGCTATTTGATTCGTGATGAGAATTTAGAATTAATGGATCAGTACTTAACGAATGGCAGAGCCCGCTCCATCCCTATAATTGTCATTTTCAACCAGACAGGTGAAGAGGTTGCAAAATGGGGACCTCGCGCATCGGAGGTTGAAGGAATTCTCGGGGAAATGAAGAAAGAGATGCCACCGAAAGACTCACCTGATTTTGAAGCTGCATTTAAAATCTTTGCACAAAAAATGGCTGACATTTTTACCAAAGACCAGCAGATCTGGAATATCGTAAAAAGCAGCCAGATTGAGACCATTAAAAACAGAGTGCAGTAAGGTCTAAGAGAGAACCATCCTAATCAAGGAGGATTTTTATGATACATGCACACATGCTCGTTAAAGGCCAGGTTCAGGGCGTAGGATTCAGATACTATGTTCAGATGAAAGCAATGCAGGGCAATATCCGGGGCTGGGTAAAAAACCTGCCCGACAGCTCTGTGGAAATAGCTGCGGAAGGATCCAGCGAGGCTCTTCAATCCTTTGTGAGAGAAGTAAAAAAAGGGAGTCCTCTCTCTATAGTAGAGGATGTAGTAATAGATGAAAAAGAAGAAACGGAAGGTTATTCTTCTTTCGACATAACGTATTAAAATTTCCGGCTGCTGGCTGGATTTTTTTTCGTCAATCTTTCCTGCCAGGCGCTAGGAACTATGGCAGGTGTCATGAATTCTAAAATATGGTAATATAAATAGGATAGATTTTGTACTTAAATTGCTTTACAATGGGTATGCCTGTGGATGCTGCTTCACTAGCCGGCAGCCGGATCCATTTGTTGCATTTAGCCCTGAAAAAGCCCAAAATCCGCCTTTTAAGAAAGCAGTTTACCCGTTTATTTAAATGGGTATATTAAGGGCAGGGAAAAGAGGCGCATACAATTTAATCTCAAAAAAAATTTGACGCTTTAGAAGAAACGCAGTAAATTATTAAAGTGTTATTTTTTTGAGATACAGTTTTTTTTCTTCCAATATGGTGAAATTGCTGTTACGGGAAACACCAGCCATATAGTCCAAGGCTCTTTAAAGTTATTACAAAAACATTAAAAGCCCATTTTGTTTTTGTGTCTATTTCTTTAAATTTTAGCCGAACCTCTTACAAGAGTATTAAAAACAAAATATATTTAGAGATAGGATTCAAAACTAAAAATTCTTCATCATTACCCGGAATCGATGAAAGGTAAGGAAAAGGGAGAATTATGACAAAACTTAAATCCTTAATGAACAAAGAAACGATTTTGAAATATCACTTAGAAATTGGAATCATGCTGTGTTTTCTACTCCCTCCAATTGGAATTCTCTGGTTGGTGGTTATTGGATGGAGGCACTTAAATAAGCTTATTTACAACCGGGTACCTTTGCACTTCAACACGACTACATTTTTCTTTATATGCCTGCTTTTATCCAGTGCGGGAGCGAGCATAACACAGCATACAGGCAAATATTTATTAATTTTCGGCCTAATTGCAGGCTATTTAGGCCTCTACTTGTATATTAAAGAGAATACAACCTTTGCCTCCATTAATCGCTATAAATATTTGATGATTGCAGGAGGATTTTATTTATTTGTTTCAGGATTTCTCTTCCGGGGATTTTATGGATCAAATGCGTTAATCGGCTATATTACAGGTACTCATTTTATCGGAGGACCTCCTGGCGATGATGAACCAAGGCTTTTCGGAAGCGCGTATAATCCGAACTTTACAGCGTTTCTGCTGCTATTAACATTTACTTTTTTGCTTTCCACCATTATGGAAAACATGAAAAATGGGCTCAATCAGAAGCAGAAGTTCTTCATTCCGCTTCTTTTGGTAAACATGATTGGAATTTTTGAGACAGGCTCCCGTTCCGGAGTTGCCGCAATGTTTATTTTAGCTCTGTTCTTTGTTATCAAGAGCTATCCTAAAATCGGGCTTACCTCTATTGCAGCACTCTATCTCATTAAAGATCAAATTCTGATGCTCATTCCTAGAAATGATGCCATCAGCCAATCTACCTTTATGAGAAAAGAAATTTGGGAAAACAGCATCCGAATTTGGAAGGATCACCCGTTCTTTGGTACAACGCCACTGGGCTTTTCAGATGCTTATGCACACTTTGACAGAGCTGTGCCTCATGCGCATAATATTGTACTTGCCTTTTTCGCTGAGTATGGAACAATTGGAGGACTTGCCTTCCTTCTGCTTGCGATTTCAGTAATGTACAAATTTTGCTGCCTGTATTTCTTAAGTTCCAAACGGAAGAAACTGCTGAACTTTTTCTTGTTATCTTTACCGGTGATCTTGCTTACAGGGATTTTTGACCATCCGCTTGTATCACCTCAAACAGCTTTACTAACCATTATTCTACTTGCCAGCTGGGATAAATATACAGCAACTGTCCCATTTGTGGAAAAATCAGTCTATCATGTAAAAAGAGCTCTCCTGCGGATCAGCTATTGGTCAGGAAAGCCTCAGCACATGTCTAAATCGCATAAAAATAAAACAAAGCTTTAAGTAGAAGAAACCCGTCAGTTTTACTGACGGGTTTCTTTCTGCCTTAATAAGGTTTTTCCTGATAAAAATAATTTTGCTATTTCGTCTTTAACCTGCTCTAACCGTTGTTGAATATCCTAATTCGTCTTTCCCAGCTCAGCATAAGAATTTATGATAAATTGCTCAGACTTCAGGATAATAGGCTCACTGTTTTCCACTGCTTTCCTCCCGAATTGATATTATCCCGAAGTCTATACTCACCAATATATAATATCAGCTCCCAAATCTAATTTAAACACGGCTCCAGTCAATTCCCTTTGGTTTTGCAAAAGGGTTTTTGTTTCCATAAGGAATTCCTCTGTGGCAAATTTAAATCGATACTCAGGTCAAAGTCTTCCACTGTAAAGTTTTCTTCAATAATTTTCCTAAACAACGGAAGATTCAAGCATACCGGCGAAAAATCCTGGGAAAGGAATTTTGACGACGGTGTGAGTGGATGAATCGGATCACCCTTTTATAAGGGTGGTTTTTTTATTTCTGTCTTGTTTTCAGAGTCAATTTCCTATTAGTCCCTGTTAAAAATATTGCCTCCTGTCTTTCCCTCTTTTCTATCGTTCGCTATAATCGTATATGTATGAAAGAAATAATCCGGCTTTTGACGTATCCTTTACCGGAAAAAGAGCCTATATAAATAAGGAAAAGGTGTTAAACGATGAGTATTCTTAATGTAAAAAACCTGAGTCATGGATTTGGGGACAGGGCTATTTTTAACGACGTTTCTTTCCGTCTTTTGAAAGGTGAACATATTGGTTTAATTGGTGCGAACGGCGAGGGTAAATCCACGTTTATGAATATTATAACAGGCAAGCTTGAGCCGGACGAAGGCAAAGTGGAATGGTCCAAAAAGGTCCGTGTCGGCTATTTGGATCAGCATGCTGTTCTGGAAAAAGGCATGACGATGCGCGACGTTTTAAAAGGCGCATTTCAATACTTGTTTGACTTAGAAGCAGAAATGAATGCCCATTACGATAAAATGGGAAGTGCAAGTCCTGAGGAGCTGGAACAGCTTCTTGAAGAGGTTGGCGTGATTCAGGATACGCTTACGAACAACGACTTTTACGTGATTGATTCAAAAATTGAAGAAATTGGCCGAGGACTCGGACTTACCGATATCGGGCTTGATCGTGATGTACAGGATTTAAGCGGAGGGCAGCGGACGAAGGTTCTTCTGGCAAAGCTGCTTCTTGAGAAACCTGACATTCTATTGCTGGACGAGCCTACGAACTATTTGGATGAACAGCATATTGAGTGGCTGAAGCGCTACCTGCAGGAATATGAGAATGCCTTTATTCTTATTTCCCATGACCTTCCATTTTTGAACAGTGTTATTAACTTGATTTATCACATGGAAAATCAGGAATTGAACCGCTATGTCGGAGATTACGATAACTTCATGAAAATTTATGAAGTAAAAAAACAGCAGCTTGAATCCAACTTTAAAAAGCAGCAGCAGGAAATTTCCGATCTAAAGGACTTTGTGGCAAGGAACAAGGCTCGCGTTTCTACAAGAAATATGGCCATGTCCCGCCAGAAAAAGCTTGATAAAATGGATGTTATTGAAATAGCGAAAGAAAAGCCGAAGCCAGAGTTCCATTTTAAAGAAGCCAGAGCAGCAGGCAAGGTCATTTTTGAAGCGAAGGATCTTGTCATTGGCTATAACGAACCGCTTTCAAGACCGCTTAATCTTCGTATGGAACGCGGCCAGAAGATTGCTCTTTACGGTGCCAACGGTATTGGTAAAACGACCCTTCTTAAAAGCATCCTTGGCGAAATCCCGGCTGTCTCAGGTGAAGTATCGCTTGGTGATTACCTTCATATAGGTTATTTTGAGCAGGAAACAAAAACAGTGAACAACAATACGTGTATTGAAGAAGTATGGAAGGAGTTCCCTTCCCTCAATCAGGCAGAAGTCCGAGCAGCCCTTGCAAAATGCGGCTTGACAACAAAGCATATTGAGAGCAAGGTGTCTGTTTTAAGCGGTGGAGAAAAAGCCAAGGTGCGTCTTTGCAAGCTGATGAACAGAGAATCAAATCTTCTCGTACTCGATGAGCCGACAAACCATCTGGATGTTGACGCAAAGGATGAATTGAGACGGGCTTTAAAAGCTTACAAGGGCAGCGTCTTGCTCATCAGCCATGAACCTGATTTCTATCAGGACGTGGCAACAGAGCTTTGGAATTGTGAATCATGGACTACAAAGGTTTTTTAGGCTCTTTTCTTAAACTTTGTTGTTTTTTCTTTCAATTAAGGAACATCAAGCCAAAATATAAGAACATACGAATAGCAATAATCTTTACGAAAACAGCTTTTAATTAACAATAGCAAAATGCCTGGAGATGAAAGCTCCAGGCATTTTTTATTCCGTCATGTAAGGGGATTTTGCTGCGGTTTTTATCATGATTGAGATCCCCAAGTGAAAGTTAAAAATGGCAAGCCCAACGATTTACTCACCAAGCAATTTATTTTTTTTGCCTCAGTCATTTAACTCACTCCTTTCCGGCTCCGCTTGGTGCTGTACGAAAAGAAAATTGGAATAATTAAGGCTCACACAACTGCTTCAATCCATTTCCAGTATTCCAGGGTACCCCTTATCCTTTCGCTTGCTCAATTTCTTCGACAAGCAAGGATAACTCTGTCCAGCGGTCCATTGTTCTCTCAAGCTCTTCTTCCAATTGTTTTTGATTTTCAAGAAGTTTTTGAATTTCAGTGAAGTCACTGCCAGCTGCTTCTATTTTCCCGGCGATATCAGTCAGTTGTTCTTCAAGACCTGTTATCACTTCTTCAATGGTTTCCCATTCCTGCTGATCTTTATAAGAAAGCTTTTTGCGTGCTTCTCTTTTCCTCGGTGCCTCTTCTTCCAACCTAGCTTCTTTCTTGCCGGCGGCCTCCCGTTTTCCTTTTTCCTCCATATATTCTGAGTAGTTTCCGAAGAATCGGGAAATTCTCCCCTGACCTTCAAACACAAACAAATGATCAATGACACGATCCAGAAAGTACCTGTCATGCGAAACTGTGATTACAACTCCTGGAAAGTGATCCAGGTAATCTTCCAGAACAGCAAGGGTCTGTGTATCAAGGTCGTTTGTCGGCTCATCAAGAAAGAGTACATTCGGCTCTCCCATTAGGACACGGAGTAAATAAAGCCTGCGGCGTTCTCCGCCTGAAAGCTTCCGAATGTAATTCCACTGCATCGATCTCGGAAACAAGAATCGTTCCAGCATCTGCTCTGCTGTAATAACAGTTCCGTCTATCGTCTGAACCACTTCAGCGACATCCTTTATATAGTCGATGATTCTCAAGTTTTCATTCATTTCCAGGTTTTCCTGGGTATAATAACCGATTCGGACCGTTTCGCCCATTTCAATCAAACCATTGTCAGGTTCGATACGGCCTGCCATCATATTCAGAAGAGTGGTTTTTCCGCTTCCATTCGGTCCAATCATGCCGATTCTGTCTCCTGGAATGACAAGATAACTGAAATCGTTCACAAGCAGTTTTTCACCGAAGACTTTTGTAACGTCTTTCATTTCAATAACTTTTTTGCCGAGCCTGACGGAGCCAAGAGCAAATTGCAGTTCCCCTTCCGCACCTTCAAACTTTTGCTCCTGCAGCTCTTCCGTGCGCTGAATCCGCGCTTTCTGTTTCGTGGTCCTGGCTTTAGCGCCTCTCCTCAGCCAGGCAAGCTCTCTCCGGAGAAGATTTTGGCGTTTCGCTTCACTTTGAACGGCTTGCTCCTCACGTTCTGCTTTTTTTTCCAGAAAACTCTCGTAATTTCCTTCATAAAAATAGAGTTTTCCTTTATCTAATTCGTACATTTGATTCGTAACTCGATTTAAGAAATAACGATCATGCGTCACGATGATAAAAGAACCTTTATACTGGGCAAGAAATGCTTCAAGCCATTCAATCGTCTCTTGATCCAAATGATTCGTCGGCTCATCCAGTATTAACAGATTGGCAGGCTGAATGAGTGCTTTAGCAATAGCTACTCTCTTTTTCTGCCCCCCTGAAAGAACACTTACCTTCTTTGTAAACTCGGTAATGCCAAGCTTGGTCAAAACGGTTTTAGCTGTTGTATTGGCATCCCATGCATCATTCTCATCCATTTTACTTTGCATATTAATAAGGTGAGATTGCCTTTTCTCATTGCCGGGATCCTGCTCAAGCTCAGCTAGAGCCATTTCATAATCTCTCATGGCCTTCATCATTTTCGAATCACCAAAATAAATTTGATCAAGCACGGTCAGTTCCTCGTTCAAATCAGGTTCCTGTTGAAGGTATTCAATTTGAAAATCATTGGCATGCTTCATTTCGCCTGCTTCGGCTGATTCAATGCCTGCCAAGTATTTAAGCAGCGTTGACTTTCCTGCCCCATTTATACCGACAAGGCCTATGTGCTGCTTTTCGGCAATGGAAAAAGATATATGATCAAACAATGTTTTTTCTCCGTACGTTTTATATAAATTTTCAACTGATAATATGCTCATTTCGTTAACCAACCCTCATCCACTTTTTCAATTAGGCACTTTTCTTAAGCTTTGTTGTTTTTCATCGAAATAAATGCATTCCAAACAATAATACAACTGCGAAATAAAAGAAAAGATGCCACGAAGCCAGTCTTTATGCGTGTTTAAATCTTATACGAATAGCAGCCAATCTTTGCGAAAAAAACCTTCAATAAAAACTTCGTCTACTACCATTTTAAAGCAAGTTGCCAAAACAAACAAAGTGAACCGCTTATCGGCTCACTTTGTCTTATACTTTTATTCATATTACCTTATTTCTTACTTAAGATGGGGAAACTGTAACTGATTGGGATGAATTGGAAGGGATCGTTAGTTTCACTTCCATCTCCTGTTTTCCATCCTTTTCATCAATTTGATTAAGTGTTCCTGCCGTTGTCTTGTAAACTCCTGATTTCATATAAAAAGGAACAGATACTGTGATCGGGCGATTTAAGCGGTTTGTAACAGTTGCCGTTTGGTCTGCTGCTGTCCCATCATTCGGAGCACTGAAGTCTGCCTGAAAAGACATCACGCCCGCTGCCGTGTTTCCTTCCTGGTAAACAGGGAGTGACCGATCAGTGCCTTCATAAATATAAGAGGAATCAAGAGCCCCATTATTCATATGAAATGTTCTGTATCCAATCCATGGATCGCCTGTTAATTCAATAGAAGTTGTGGTAGCAAAAAGCAGTCCATTACGGTTATCAATTTGGTCTTTATGAGTATGCCCGTGAAGGCCAAGCGTTACATTGTATTGCTTCATTGTGTCAATGACCTGCTGCGCGTTTTCCCCATGCCAAAGCTGGTCGTACTTCAGCCCAAGCTTTTCACCAAGCGCCAGGTTGGCAGGGGTTTGCGGGTTATGCTGGCGGTCGTATTCCTTCCAGTAAGTCTGAACTTCAGGGTCATCTGCAGGCCAGATATCTCTGTCCTGATGAAGCGGATTATTATGAGCTAATACTGCACTCAATTGTCCAGCAGGGGCAGAAGCTGCATTTTTAGCAAGGTCATCCTTCATCCACTGAAGCTGTTCGTCTCTTACCTGTCCGCCCCATGTCGGTACAGAAACAGTTCCGTTACCGCTGCGGTCTATTTTATCCCAGTCAAAGGTATTCAAGCCTACGAAGTGAGCATATGGACCATAATCAAATGAGAAGTAATGCGGTCCAAAATAATCATTCCAGTATTTCAGCCCATCTGTCAAAGTGAGATCCTGGGCATATCCATCATGGTTTCCTGGAACGAGGTAAACAGGTACAGAAAGCTTTTTCAGCATTTTGTATACCTCTTCGTATTCGTATTTATATTCACCCGGATTCATTTGTCCGAACACTAGATCACCGGAAAGAACAACAAAATCTGGTTTTTGCAGATTAATTTCCTTAATGGTCTTTTGGAGGTAAAGCCAGCGCTGACCAGGATCAGGATTCCAATACCCTGCTTCCTTTGAATATTCCGGTTTCACAAGATTGCGGGGAGAGGCTACATGGATGTCAGTCAAATGTATAAAAGAAAAATCCTTTTTAAAATCATTGACTACTTTTACAGCATGAGCTTGTGTATCAGAGGTTGCTGTGCCATTCGCTGTATAGGAAATAGCCAGGTCATACAGCTGTTCCGGAACATTTGAGGGAATACCCACTGTTACATCGTAAATAGTCCCATCCTTCTTCCAATAGGAAGAGGTCTGTCTTGATGATGTAACTGGGAGAGAATATTCTTTTTGAACTGGCGATTGTTCAAGGCTTTTCAAGGATACTTTCCAATTGGAAGGAGATTTCCCGTGTGTATCTACTTTAATGGTTAAAGATGTTCCCTGTTTTTTGATTGCTGGTGTCGAAAGGAGAGGATAGATAATCTCATTGACTTTTTTCTGATTGACGCTTATTAATTGGGCATGATTGGTCGTATTTCCAATCCCTCCGTCCTGAACTTCGGGGGCTGCCGCTTGCATTTTGAGCGGAGGAAGGAAAAAAGCTGCAAAAAGAACGATTAAAAAAGCCGTTTGATAGAACCTATTCAGATATTTCATATAGCACTTCCTTTCTTTGTTGATAGCTTCATTATAAAATCAATAAGTTAATTCACTGTGAAAAAGCCGTTTCATAGATTTCAATTGTGGGTCATTATTTAATATTTTTGTAAACAAGCAATTTAAGATGGCATGATGCATGGAATTGGATCGTTTATCGATGGAAATGGAAAAGAGAGAGCTCCATTAAATGAGCTCCCTCTTTATTAAACTCTTTTTCTAATTATTGCTGATTCTTCTTTTCTTCTAATTCATGCTTCTTAACAACTTGGCCTGAATTTGGATCTAAAAATAACTTGCTGCTGTTTGTTTTTCTAAAATCGAACATATTCATCATGCTGCCAGCCTTGCTATCTAAGGATGTTCCCCCAATGCGCCCTAATTTCCAGTTATCTTCAATGAATTTTAATATGGATGACTGATCCGTTAAGGTATGATCAACATAATTCTTTTTAGCATATGGGGAAACAACCATTAACGGCAGTCTAGGGCCATAACCGGCTTTGCCGGATTCAACCGATTGCCCGTTGTCAGGAGCAAAAGCATGATCATACCAGCCATCAGAATCATCATAGGCTATAATGACAGCAGTATTTTTCCAGTCTTTCGTTTTTTGCAGCTTGTTGATTGTTTCAACAACAAACTTCTGTTCATCAAGCGGATCTGAGTAGCCTGCATGCCCATCCTGATAGGCAGGTGCTTTCAAGTAACTTACGCTCGGCATATTGCCTTGATCAACAGATGTCCAAAAATCTTTCATATCGTATTGGTGATTCGCTTGATCCTGTTTTCCGATCATATTAGAAGAGCTTGGTTTTACATGATCAGGATTTGCGGTTGATTTGTAGTATTGGAACGGCTGGTGATGGGCGCTGTAATCCTTAACTTCAGATCCAGCAACGTTTTTGTGCGATGCACTTGGATCATCAAAACCGCCTTCAAACCATCCCCAAGTTACACCCTTATCATTTAACAGATTGCCGGCATTTTTATTGGCATCTTCCATTGAAGCTGTTGCCCCTTTTGATGCTTTATCAAAAAATGGGTCTGGATCCCCTGTCACTGTTCTATTTTCGTATTCATTTTTAACATCTTTATTGACTTCTTGACCATTTTCGTAAAGTGCCGCACCGTGTGTTTCACCAGAAACAAGGTTTAAAGCACCTGGAGTCGATGGTCCATAGACAGTTCCAAATGAATTATCGCTCATTGCAAAGTTTTGGGCGTAGTTCCATAAAGCAGTAACCGTATTGCCATCATAATAGTTCATAACCATACTTGGCGGCTCGTTCGGGATCGGCCATGATCCCCTGCCCGTTTTCTCTACAAATTTGTCCATTTTTCCGCCGTCAACGGCATCAAGCTCATCATGATAAGCATGTCCCATATCATCTGTGATCGCTTGAGAACGGTCCAATCGAACCGGGTTGGAAGAATTCGGATTATGATTCAGCAAGTTAACTTTTGAAATCCCGGACTGAGTCCCATTGTAATCTTTTGGAGTTAATAAATTGTTAACTTCCGGAGTATCAGCCTTTGCTTTAAACTGAGGCTCACCCTTTACATTTAATGCATAAGGATAGGTTCCAAAGTAATGATCGAAGGAAACATTCTCTCCAAAAATGACGACGACATGTTTAATAGGTGTCGTTGTTGATTTTTCTTGCTGAAGATGGTGTTTTTGATCTTCTTTTTGTTTCGTTTCATTGCTTTTTGCATATCCTTCTTGAGCAAACATCATGGAGCTAATAGCTGCAACACTTAAAACCTTAAAGAAACTGTTAACATTTTTCTTTTTCATTTATAACCCTCCAGAAGTTTTTTTCAAAATAATTGTAATTCCTGAATATGAGGGAGGTGTGAAAGGAAGATTAACCTTTCTTCACAAATAAATAACGGTTAGATGACAAATGAGAAAGGTCCCATTTTGGAAGATAAATCTTCCCTTCCGAAGAACCAAAAGTAAATTGAAAAAAGTGAACCGTAATAGGGTTCACTTTTTTCATTAATTATCCAGCTTTAACTTCGCCAAAGCTTCTGCTAACGCAGGATTTCCAAAGTCATCATTTTGCTTTTTCATGTAATTGGATACTTCTTTTTTCGAAACATTTTTGTTTTTGCTGTTCTTTCTTCGCTCATTAAATGAGGACATTTTTTCACGGTGGCCGCATTTGCATACGAAAATCTGGCCTTCTCCTTCACCGCGGAGCTCGAGCTTCTTATGGCAGTTCGGGCAGCGGGCATTGGTCAGCTTCGCTACGTTTTTCCGATGGCCGCATTCTCTGTCCTGGCAAACGAGCATTTTACCCTTTTTGCCATTCACTTCAAGCATAAGCTTGCCGCAATCAGGGCATTTTGTGCCTGTCATATTATCATGCTTAAAGCGTTCCTTGCTGTTTTTAATCTCGTTTACGACTGTTTTGGCATAGGCTCTCATTTCGCCGATAAAAGCATCCTTTTTCAGCTTGCCGCTCGCAATGGAAGAAAGCTTCATTTCCCACTCTGCCGTTAGAGTTGGAGATTTTAATTCTTCCGGCACTAGTTCCAGAAGCTGCTTCGCTTTTGACGTTACAAAGATTTCCTTGCCTTTTTTCTCAATCATAAAGCTGTTAAACAGCTTTTCAATAATATCCGCTCTTGTTGCAACTGTTCCAAGTCCGCCGGTTTCCCCAATCGTCTTGATCAGCTCTTTATTCTCACCGGCCATGTATTTTGCAGGGTTTTCCATAGCGGATAGAAGAGTCGCTTCATTAAATCGTTCAGGAGGCTTAGTTTTTCCTTCTGTCAGCTTTAGTGCGAGGCTATCAAAGCTATTCCCTTTTTGAATAGCAGGCAGAAGCTGATCTGCGACCCCATCTGCATCCTCTTCATCCTGATGGCGGTCGTATATTTCTTTCCAGCCTAGAACAAGAATCCTTTTTCCGCGTGCAAAAAATTCCTCTCCGCCGATTTCAGCAGTGATGGTTGTTTGCTCATATTCAAATGGCGGATAAAGAACAGATAAGAACCGTTTGACAACAAGATCATAGATTTTTCGCTCCTGATCGCTGAGGGAACTCATGATGGCATGCTGCTCTGTCGGAATGATTGCATGGTGATCGGATACTTTCGAATCATCCACAAACGATTTGTTTGAACGGATAGGCTTTGCCAGGATTTTTGATGCAAACTTGGCATATGGCTGCACATTGCATGCCTCAACCCGATCCTTCAAAGTATCAACAATATCCGATGAAATGTATCTTGAATCGGTCCTTGGATACGTCAGGACTTTATGCTGCTCATACAGCTTTTGCATGATAGAAAGAGTCTGCTTGGCTGAGAAGCCGAAGAAGTTATTCGCATCCCGCTGAAGTTCAGTCAGGTCATAAAGCTTTGGAGCAAAGCTTTTTTTGGCTGTTTTGGCAACATCCGTTACCATCGCCTTTTTATTTTTTAAAGAAGCTAAAAGAGCCTCTGCCTTATCATTTGAAAATGTTCTCGTTTCCTTTGATTTTTTATCGCGCCAGCTGAGCTTCAGCTGATCGGCTGAAGCGGTGAGCCCATAAAAAGGCTTTGCGGTGAATTTTTTTATTTCTTCTTCACGCTGAGCGATAATCGCAATAGTTGGTGTTTGTACCCTTCCTGCAGAAAGCTGGGCATTGTACTTTGTCGTAAGGGCACGGGTAGCATTAATTCCCACAAACCAGTCTGCTTCGGATCTTGCCACAGCAGAGTGATAGAGATTTTCAAATTCTTTTCCGCTCTTCAGTGTTCTGAAACCGTCTTTAATGGCTTTATCTGTGACAGACGAAATCCACAGACGTTTAATTGGTTTGCTCACATGCGCTTTTTCAATAATCCAGCGCGCCACCAGCTCCCCTTCACGGCCTGCATCCGTTCCAATGACAATAGAGGAGACATCCTTCCGGTTTAGCTGGGCTTTTACTGTATGAAACTGCTTGCTGCTTTGCTTGATGATTGTAAGCTTCAATTTTGGAGGAAGGATCGGAAGCTCATCAAGAGACCACGTTTTCAAGGATTCTCCGTAAGCCTCAGGATCGGCCAGGGTAACAAGATGACCGAGTGCCCAGGTAACGATGTACTGATCTCCCTCGAAAAATCCATTTCCTTTTTTACCGCATTTTAATACTCTTGCTATATCTCTTGCGACAGAAGGTTTTTCTGCCAGAACTACTGTTTTACTCAAGGAAAGCACCTTCTTTAATATAACTTTATTTTCTTTTTCCGTAGCTTGAACGTTCTTCTTCACTCATTATTTTCCCATGATAAATCGTTTTTTTGCCAAGAGTAAGCTTCAGCTCCCGGGCAAATTTCTTCAATTCCCGTTCTTCTCTTTCTGTCACAATGGAAATAACGGTTCCATTCGATTCAGAGCCAAGTCTTCCTGTTCTTCCTGAACGATGGATGTACTGCTCAATATCTGACGGGAAGTCAGCATGAATGACCTGCTGCAGCTCCTTAATATCAAGGCCTCTTGCTGCAAGGTCTGTTGCAAGAAGCAGTGAATGCTTTCCCGACCGGAAGCCTTTTAGCGCTGCTTCTCTTTCCTGCTTGCCTGAATCACTGTGCAGCACACCAACAGGTATCCGGTCATATTCAAGCTTTTCTGAAGCTACAGTCAAATTGCCAATATCCTTTATAAATGCAAGTGTCTTAACCGGATTGGCACGGACTATTTTTTCGAGCATAGCCAGTTTTTCTCTTTGCTCGCATACGACATACATATGCTCCGCCTGTAATTGCTTGCTGTCCATTTGATCCACTTTAATTATTTCGGGATCTTTCATGAGTTCTCTTGCCGCCTGCTCTGTTTCTTCTGGGAGAGTAGCCGAGAAAAGAAGAACCTGCCGTTCACTTAACGTTGATTTAATAATTTGCTTCACCGTTTGAATATGCGCAGGGACAAGAAGCTGATCACCTTCATCAATTACAACTGTTTTAACCTGGTGCATTTTCATTTTTTTCATTTTAATCAGTTCGTGAATCCGTCCAGGTGTTCCAACAGCAATTTGAGGGTTTTTCTTCAGCTTCTCAAGCTGCCGCTTCAGATTGGCACCTCCGATAAATGAAGCGCCTTTCAGCTCGCTTCCCTCTGTCCATTTTTGAATTTCCTCGAGGATCTGCATGACAAGTTCATGGGAGGAGGCTAGAATAACAGCTTGAATTTGCTTTATTTCAGGATCCAGTTTATCAAGTACAGGGAGCAGGTATGCAAGGGTTTTGCCTGTTCCTGTTGGGGATTGGGCAATAACGTCTTTTTTCTCAAGAATTTGAGGGATCGCCTGTTCCTGAATGGAAGTAAACAGGCTAAAGCCGGACTTCTCCCAATTAGTTTTTAAAAACGGACTCAAGTGTTCGATTTGTATCATGGTACACTCCTTTAATCTTTCTATAGTCAAGCAAGAGGAAGGACGATGGTAACCTTCGTTCCTTTTCCTTTTTCACTGTCAAAATGAATCGTTCCTTTGTGCCTTGCGATGATCGTAAAACAGACTGCCAGTCCAAGGCCTGTGCCTTTATCCTTTGTAGAATAAAAAGGCTCCCCGAGCATTTCCATAAGCTCTGATTCTATGCCGGTACCATTATCCTGCAGTTCAATAACCGCGTTATTCTCTTCAAAACGAAGACCAATGGTAATCACACCATTCTTTTCAATTGCTTCTATACCATTTTTAATGAGGTTTAGAAAAACCTGCTTCAGCTGATTGGCGTCACAAAAGACAAATGCATTCTCTGAATACTCTTTTTTATAATGAAGAGAAACATCATCAAGGTGGGCCTGTGCCTCAAGGAGAACAATAACTTGCCGCAAGACCTCCGAAAGATTTTCCTTTTGGAAATGGACCTCCTGCTTCTTGCCGAGAATCAGCATCTCGCCTGATATAAGGTTTATCCGGTCAATCTCAGACATCATAATATCTAAATGATTTTCATCAACCTCTTTTGTCATATGCATCAGCTGAACAAACCCTTTAAGAGAAGTCAGCGGATTTCTGATTTCATGGGCAACCGCTGCTGCAAGCTGGCCAATAACGGACATTTTTTCAGAAACAATCATTAATTCTTCATTTTTTCGGAATTCGGTAATATCGCGGGCGATTCCGAATACCCCTCTGACTTCTTCTCTTACCACTATCGGCAAAAGTGAACAGCGCAAAATCAGTTTCTCATTTGTCCGATTTAATATCGTGACCTCAAATTTCTGAGGTTTTCCGCTCAATACTTCCTGGTAGGCTTTTCTTGAAGCCTCCATTTCCTCTGCTATGATAAAGCCGGAAACCTTTAATCCTTTAATGTCCGATTGTTCATATCCTATCATTTTTTCGCCTTCTAGGTTAAGCTTTACAATCCTCCCCAATTTATCCAATTCAAAAACGGCATCAGGATTGTTTGAATAAAGAGACTGATAGTGCTCCTTGCTTCTTTTCAGCTCTTCTTCCTTTTTCATCAAAGCATCCCTTGAGAGAAGCAGTTTTCTCGTTCTTTGAAAAATAAGGACATATAATACAATACCAGTCAAAACAATAAACAGCCACCCTTTGGAATGCTGGTAGATATTATAGAGCTGCAGCTGATTGCTTGCTAAAACCATAGAAATTCCGTCGCTGAAAAAAATCCACAAAATTCCAATTGCTATATAGATTAATGAAATTTTTAACGCTATTTTGTGCGAGTGTTTCATATATGCCTGCACCCTGCCTTGTTCCGGGAATATACCCTCATTTCTGATATTTCTTATTTTACCTTTCTTTCAGGTCTTAGCGAAAAAAAATCTTACTGGAAAATCCAGCAAGATTTTTAAAATTCTTACGCCCCGGGCATGAGCAGATCATCTTTGTATTCTTTCAAGGAATAATAGATGATTGTCTGCAGAAAACCTTGATCTATTTCAGGAATGAGTTTCACTGCGTAGTGCCAGGCATTTTCTTCTATTTGAAGAGCGATTTGTTTCCGCCCCTGTTCTGTTAAGTTCGGATCTTCCAGTTTGTCTGCAAGCATGGGAAGATCCCCGTCCTCAGCGTGTCCAATTTCATGGGCGAGAACCGCTTTTAAATAATCCGGAAAGTATTCCAATGACTGAAATATTTGAAGACATTGTTTTTTAATTACTTCTATATAAATAGTAACCGTATGAGAATCTGTATTGTATTTACCGCCGATCAGCCTGCCGTCGGGAAAAACCTTTTCAATGGCTAGTGAAGTGCTGCTGCCTGACTTTAGTAACAAAGCGTCTGTTATTGGCTTGATGAATTCTTCCACTTGCTTTTCTTTGCTCCTTTAATATATGTGAATAACTAAATACAGTTTATTATATGATAAAAACAAAGAGAGTTGTACTTTTTTCAAAAAAATTTTTGAGTTTTGGCAGCATCCAGCTTCCTTCTCTACATAGGCTCTTTTCTTAAGGCTGTTTTCGCAGAGATTGTTGTTTTTCGTAAATGCTCTTATCACGCATTTAGACAAGCATCAGGGCATCTTTTCTTAAAGTTTTTGCCATCGCAATGGTTTCGAGGACTAAATATAGGGTCATGAGCAACAAAGTTTAAGAAAAGAGCCTTTTTTAAACTTTGTTGTTTTTTCATTCATTAAAGTGAATTCAAAGCAAAAATACAACTGCAAATTTTAAAAAAGAGGGTTTAATTTTTTCATATAGAACTCCCCTTTCACTCCCAGAAAAAAAGGGAGTCACCTGTCTATAAAACAACTGATTCCGTTTTGGAAACAGCTAAAAAGGGTAAAATAAGGATGGATAGTTTTATACTTTAATAGAAAGGAGGGGAACGAATGGAGATGCATTATGTACTTCCAGATCACGAAAATTTAGATAAAATTACGTACATCTATAATCCTTCAGGGGATCTGACTGTTTCCTCATTTATCACACCTGCCTATTGTACTTTCTGTAAATCCCAAATAGACGGTTTCTTCATTTATAATAGTTCATCATCTGATGAAGTCAGTACCATTGAATGTAATCATTGCGGAAAAACGATTTATCTCGTTGACGATGAGCAAAGTCCTGTTGATGTTTATATGAGTTCATCTGATCAGATGGACGGAGTTGAAATGGAGAAAAGCCGAAAGTTTAATAAAGTCCCTATTATCCATAAGGATATCTATTTTCTGAATGAGGCCATGCTTGAGAGAGTTCAGGAGCGGACAAACATTAACTTCTTTGAAGCGCAGGAGATTGAGCTCAGCAATCTGATCAAAAGGGTTTGTGGCAATACCAAAATATCATTTGAAGACTTGTCAGAAAAAGATTTAGGGCTGCATCCGCTTTTCCCTAACCTGCCTCCTCTTGTTAACAAATGGCTGCACTTACTAAAAAAGATTGAGTGCATTTAAAAAACCGCTCAGAACAAAATGCGCAGGCGCCCTGGTTAGCCCCGACAAGCGCTGGAGGGCCTGGCTGTGAAGTCGTTCTTTGACTTCATTGACAGGACCGAAGCGACCTCGAGGGGCTGGGCGCTGGAGCTGGATTTCAATACACTTGTTGAAAGTTATCAACAAGGTTAAAATTTATAATTTCCTTAACAATACAAAAAGTCAGGCTGACTTCAGCCTGACTTTTTCTATATAAATCTTCTTATTTTGCGAAAATATGGTTACCGATCTTCTCTGTTGTTTCTTTTCCATCCAGGAAGCTTGAACTTGCACTGTCCGGATTAAAGAAATAAAGTGATCCCTTGCTTACTGATTGATCCTTTGCTGCTTCTTTTACAGCATTTTTGGCATCTTTCGTTGCTGGCTCATTGATCTCACCGTTTGAAACAGGTGTGAACTGTCCTTTTTCGTAAATGACATCTCTTACTGTATCAGGGAATTTGTCGCTTGCTACCCTATTCAGGATAACTGAAGCTACTGCTACTTTCCCTTCATGCGGTTCACCTTTTGCTTCCGCATTAACGAGACGTGCCATTAAATCTTTGTCATCTGCTGATAGATCTGCTGAAGAAGAGTTTGATGCAGATGCACCTTTTACTTCTTCACCTTGTCCTGGCAGCTGAAGATTTTCCCCAGCATAAATCGTATCACTTGTTCTATTATTTGCTTCTTTCAAAGCATTAACAGATACATCGTAATCTTTCCCTAGCTGATAAAGAGTGTCCCCTTTATGTACGTTTATTTCTTTTGCGCTTGCGTTTGCTTGTCCTGCGAATGTTAGAGCCCCAACTGCTACCGCTGAGGATAGTACTAGATTTTTTACTTTCATGTCCTATGATTCCTCCCTTTGTAGTTGCTCCTGTACTACCCTAACAGATTCAAAAATCCATTTCAAAGGATAAGGCCTGCTTTCAGTCTGGCTAAATTCCGATAGGCTTGGCTCAGGTTAACCTATTGGCCTTATGCTTTCTTTTTCATAGTTTTTCAGCCTTTTTCAAGGATTCTATGAAAAAACATCCCGGCAGCCAAATGCCTTAAACCCATATTTCTCGCTATCTTACTAGTTTAATAAGGGGGACTTTTTTCGCTGAATTATTTTAGTTTTTTACACATTGGGAAGAGAGAAAAACTTGCAAAAAGGGGAAATATGCTTTAATATTTACCTAGGTAAATATTTTTTTATATTGACAGGCAGACAGGGAGAATGAAAAAGATGATTGAGAATCAGCTGATTATCCATGAATTTTTTCAGAAATATCGATTTATTACAAAACAGGCAAATGCACACCTTCAAAAACACGGCCTCTATATTGCCCAATGGTCGATTCTATATTGCTTAAACCGCTACGGTCCTATAAGCCAAACGGACATATGGCGATATCTGAATGTTGAAGCTCCCACTGTGACTCGCACACTAACCCGGATGGAAGAGTGCGGATGGGTTACCCGTGAAACGGGATATGATAAACGGGAACGGATCATTAAACTGACAGAAAAGGCAAAAGAGCTCATTCCAGAAGTACTTGCAACAACGAGTGAATTTGAGAAGGATATGCTGCAAAACTTGAGTCCTGATGAAAAAGAGAGCTTTTTTCACCTTTTAAAAAAAATGGGTTCAGGAGAAACTGCTCATCAATTGGAGGAACAACATGAATAAAGAAAACCGAACACCGATTTGGACAAAAAGTTTTGTGAGTGTTTTTCTCATAAACTTTTTTATTTTTTTGGCTTTTTACGGATTGCTGACAGGGCTGCCTGTTTATGTCATTGATCAGCTCCACAGGTCTAATACAGAAGCAGGCCTTGTCGTAACAGCGTTTTTGCTTTCTGCTATTCTTGTCAGGCCCTTTTCGGGCAAACTGCTGCAGGACTTTGGCAAGAAAAGAGTTTTGATCATTGGAACCATATTGTTTATGATGACAACCTTTGTTTATATGTTTGTTAACGCGTTTGTACCGCTCTTAATCTTAAGATTCATACATGGTATTTGGTTCAGCCTCATTACCACTGCAACAGGAGCACTTGCCGCAGATGTCATCCCGCTCAAACGCAGAGGAGAAGGGCTTGGTTACTTTGCGATGTCGATGAACCTTGCTGTCGTATGCGGACCTTTTATTGCTTTGAGCCTGCTTCAATTTGTGACCTTTCAAACACTTTTCGTTTTATTCGGGCTCATTTTAATCCTAGGTGTATTGTTTACTTTTTTAATCAAAGTGCCAATTCAGGAGAAAGCAGCTGCCCCCGCAAAAAGCAGGCTTTCCTTAAATGATCTCTTTGAAACGCGGGCACTTCCGATTGCTCTTGTGGCGAGCTTAATTTCCTTTTCTTATTCAAGCATCATTTCATTTATTTCGATTTACGCAAAACAGCTTGGGCTGATGAGTGCGGCAAGCTACTTTTTTGTCGTATTTGCCCTTGTCATGCTCATCTCCCGCCCTTTCGTCGGCAGGCTGTTCGATACAGCGGGAGCTGCGGTTGTCATGTATCCAGCCTTTGTGCTGTTCGCTGCCGGAATGGTGTGCTTAAGCTTTACGCATACAGCCTTCATGCTTCTTTTATCAGGAGCTTTAATCGGGCTTGGCTACGGTACGCTCGTTCCCTGCTTCCAGACCCTTGCTGTTCAGTCAGCGGATCATAAGCGGAGCAGCCATGCGACCGCTACTTACTTTACCTTATTCGATACAGGTATAGCGGGCGGCTCTTATTTGCTCGGTATGGTTGCAGCCGTTTTCGGCTACACAAGACTTTACTTTTTCGCTGCCCTCCTGATCCTAGTGACATTATTTTTATTTACATGGGTTCGAAAAAAGAGACAATCGGGAACTGTTTTGCAAACCGGAAAGAATCTTTCAAACTAAGTCATATATGCACAGACTGTCCTTTGGATAGTCTGTTTTTTTCTGCTATTTTTCTTCGCTGTGATATAATGACACATATTATTTTCAATAACGGATGAGGTGCCCTTTTGTCCATTCTTAATAAAAAAACCATTCACGCCAATCTCATAAAAAAACACGAAGCCATTTTTCAATGCCCTGTATGTTCAAGAGA
The DNA here is from genome assembly GCF_049220665.1 of Chryseobacillus diguaensis. Taxonomy (NCBI): domain Bacteria; kingdom Bacillati; phylum Bacillota; class Bacilli; order Caryophanales; family Bacillaceae; genus Chryseobacillus; species Chryseobacillus diguaensis. The sequence goes on along the minus strand of NZ_JBMKNV010000010.1, from coordinate 10,803 downwards.
TATGCATATTCAGGAGCTGAGAAGCATGGTTTGCACCCAAAATCATTTCTTTGATTTAGCCAAGCAGGGCTATCTGAACTTAATAACACATTCTTTAAAAACGAAATATGATAAGCATTTGTTTGAATCAAGAAAGCGGATTGCAGACAGCGGTTTTTTTGATCCGCTTACTTCCGAATTGAGCGAAATGCTGAACGGTCACTTTAACAGCAATCCCGATGAGATAAAAATGCTCGACGCCGGATCCGGTGAAGGCTCCCACTTATCAAGCATTCAAAAGAAGCTCTTTGACAAAACAGGAAAAAACCTAGTTGGAATTGGAGCCGATATCGCGAAAGAAGGCGTTTATATTGCAGCGAGGGAATATTCCGGACTGATCTGGTGTGTCGCTGATCTTGCTAATAGCCCATTTAAAAATCATGCATTCAACTGCATTTTAAGTATCTTATCACCATCCAACTACGCGGAGTTTGACCGGCTGCTTTCTGATGGCGGTCTGCTTGTAAAAGTGATTCCGGAAAGCGGCTATTTGAAAGAACTGAGAGAAATATTCTATGGGCAAACCGATAAAGAAGATTATTCCAACCACACAACAATTGAACGGTTTCAGGAAAATTTTAAGCTGGCTGAATCAAAACGTATCACTTATCAAGTGAAGCTTGCTGAAGGATTGTTGGAACATATTATAAACATGACGCCTCTCTCATGGGGAAGTTCTCCGGAACAGCTGAAAAAAGCGGTTGAATCAGACATCTCTACGCTAACAGTTGACTTGACCATCCTTGCCGGGAAAAGGTCAAAAAGCAATTGACGTTTTACAGTCAATTGCTTTTTGTCTTTCATATTTTTTCTCCTTCTATTCTATTTCTTCTTCCATCATACCTTTAAGCAAGGTTGATCAATCAACTTTTTTATAAGCAATATTGTGTCACTTTTATTAGGAAGCAATATAAGATAAGATAATATAAGGAAGAAAGTCATTATTTGAGGTGAAAAAATGAGCAGAGGCCATGCAAAAAAGAAACGCCTTCACGATATGCGAAACGGTGTGAGAAATCCAGAAACCTTAAGAGGCCGGGCAGCCTTTAGTCTTCATGAAAGAAAGACCATGACAAAATCAGAAAAACGGAACAAAGAAACAGCAAAACACAAAAAGCGATTCCTTTCCGAAAAACGGGATGAAGGGAATCGCTTTTATTATGCCTTTTTAGATGCCAAACGTATTTCCTCCGTTTACAGAAATACTCTGTCCAGTAATAAAGGAAGATTCGTCCGAAGCAAGAAACACCACGGCATTCCCAATATCCTGCGGGATCCCCATTATGCCTAATGGCACATTTCTTAAATAGCCTTCTATTTCTTCATTTGCCGTTCCTCGGTGGCGCTCGACTGGAATAAATCCTGGATTTAACAGATTAACCCTGATTCCGTAAGACCCCAGCTCACTCGCCCATGATCTTGTCATGCCGAGCATGGCTGATTTTGCTGTTACATAGTTAGAAAAGTAGGCATTCCCTAATTGCACGACTTCACTGCCAATATTGATAACAGAACCGCCTTTCCCGGATTTCATATCAGGAAGCACTTCTTTCATAAGCAGAAGCGGCGCCTTGACGAAAAACAGCAGCTGATCCTCGTATTCCTTCCATGAGACTTCTTCGAGGCTTAGTTCAGGCTGCGGACTTGTTGCATTGTTCACTAAAATGTCCACCGGTTGCTGCAGAAGCTTTTTCGATTCCAAAACAAGGGAAGCAGCCCCTTTTTCGTCTGTCACATCCCCTTGCACTGCAAACGCCGTTCCTCCTAAAAGGCGGATTTCCTCTGCCGTTTTTTCTGCTTGCCCGCTGTTATGAAAATAATTAACGATGACCTTTGCCCCTTCTTTTGCAAGGGAGGTAACGATCGCTTTTCCAAGGCCTCTCGATCCGCCCGTAACGATTGCTGTTTTTCCTTTTAGCCTCATCTTTCTTCCCCTTCGCTGCGTCCTGGAACCTGCCATTTCTTTTCAAAAACTGGCGGTTCATAGTTTCCCATATACTCAATCAGCTCCCGGGGATCGTCCGTCGCATGCAGGAGGCTGAGGGGCGAATTTTTAGCAAACCCCTCCTCCGTGCTATGATGAACGAGAGTTAGAAGAGGTTCATAATACCCTCTTACATTTAAGAGTCCAATCGGCTTTTCATGAATGCCGATTTGAGACCAGCACAGCACCTCAAAGAGTTCCTCAAATGTACCGAGTCCGCCAGGCAAAGCAATAAACCCGTCTGCAAGACTTGCCATTTTCGCTTTTCTTTCATGCATGCTCTCTACCTCAATTAGTTCTGTAAGTTCTGCATGAACGATCTCACCTCGTAAAAGGCCAGACGGCATAATTCCTGTAACCTGACCTTTATATTTTAAAACCTCATTGGACACCTCTCCCATAAGGCCTGTTTTGGACCCTCCATAGATGAGCCGGATGTTTTGTTCGGCCATATACCTGCCAAGCTCTCTGGCCTTTTCCCTGTATTCTTCATGCCTGCCGGCGTTTGAACCGGCAAAAATACAAATGGACTTCATCTTTTCATCTCCAAACATAGATTCTCTTACTATTATTCTACTTTATTTTTCCCGCACACAATGTGGAAAAATAACGAAAAGGACACTTTTTTAAAAGTAAGGCTCTGTTAAACTTGGCTGTTGATTGCAGCTAAAAAAGTAAATATATACTAGGTAGTATACTTAGAAGATGATGAACGGAGGAGGAAAGGAATGAAAAAAGCCGCAGAATGATATCCAGTATTCAGCTGCATGAAAGTTACATTTTTAAAATCTCAAAAAAGCTTGCAGAGAAACTAGCGTTTTTCTGCAAGCTGTCTTTTATGCTCCTTCAAACTCCCGGATAATGTTTCCGTATGAAAGAAGCTCTGTCTTTGAATACACGATATCTGCCTTACGAAGCGTTTCTTCAGATCCAACACCAACGGCAAACATCTTGGCGCCCTTAATAGAATCTACTCCTGCCGCTGCATCCTCAAGACCAATGCAAGCAGCTGTTTCGACATTCAGAAGCTTTGCAGCTGTTAAAAAGATCTCAGGATCCGGCTTTCCATGCTGAATTTTTGCTGCATCTACTATCACATCGAATTTATCCTTCAAGCCTAAAGATTCCATTACAGCAATAGCATTTTTGCTTACTGAGGCAAGCCCAAGCTTTAAGCCGTGTTTTTTGATCTCCTCAATTAAAGGCTTAATTCCGGGAAGAATATCATCAGGTGTAATGTTTTGAATCAATGTTAAGTAATGTTCGTTCTTTTTTGCTGCCAGCTGTTCTTTTTCTTCTTTGGAAAAATCATTCTCTTTTCCTCCAAGCTTGAGGATTTTTTCAAGTGATTCCATTCTTGAAATGCCTTTCAGCTCTTCATTATCCTCTTTTGTAAAAGTAATTCCGATATCTTTGGCAAGCTCTTTCCATGCAAGAAAATGGTACTCAGCCGTATCTGTAATAACCCCGTCCAGGTCAAAAATAAATGCTTCAATAGGTTTACTCATCCTTTAACCCTCCAAACGATTATTAAATAATTTCTTTGTTTATAGAGGCGGTAAGCTTACCATTTTCCGGCAGCACAGCTGTTTTACCGTACAATTTAAGTGAAAGCTCAGGTCCTTCTTGTGAAAGCCGGATGTTTTCACTTGTTACCTCTACTGTAATCAGATGATCACGGTAAACCACTTTAAAGGTGTATCGATTCCATGCTTTAGGAATAAACGGTGCAAAAGACAATGATTCTTCTGCTGTTCTCATTCCAGCAAAGCCTTGAACAATAGAGAGCCATGAACCCGTCATACTTGTGATGTGCAGGCCATCCTCGGTATCATTATTATAGTTATCAAGATCAAGACGCGCTGTACGGTTATACATTTCATAAGCTTTCTCTTCCATTCCAAGCTCTGCAGCAAGGATCGAGTGCACACATGGAGAAAGAGAAGATTCATGAACTGTCATCGGCTCATAAAACTCGAAGTTTCTGCGTTTTTCTTCTTCAGTGAATTGATTGTTCAAGAAATACAGTCCTTGAAGTACGTCAGCTTGTTTAATGAAGCAGCTTCTCAAGATCTTATCCCATGACCAGTTCTGGTTAATTGGACGGTCTTCCGTCTTCAGCTGATCAGCAGGCATCAGTTCTTTATCAAGGAAGGTGTCATGCTGGACAAACACTTGAAGCTCTTCATCATAAGGAAGGTACATATTTGCAGCAATGTCCTGCCACTTATCTGTTTCTTCACTCGTAATATTCAATTCTTCCAAACGCTCAGCATGGCCATTTTCTTTTAAATAATGAAGCACTTCTATCGTATAGTTCAATGTCCACTGAGCCATTAAATTGGTGTACCAGTTATTGTTGACATTGTTATCGTATTCGTTCGGCCCTGTCACACCATGCATCATGTAGACGCCTTTTTTTGTGTTATAATGCACGCGGTCGGCCCAGAAACGGGATATTCCTGTCAGGACATCCACTCCATATTCATGGAGATAGCTTTTATCTCCAGTGTAGTTCACATAGTTATAAATGGCATACGCAATGGCGCCGTTACGGTGAATTTCCTCAAACGTAATTTCCCATTCGTTATGACACTCAACACCTGTGAAGGTCACCATCGGATAAAGAGCTCCCTTTAGGCCCTGCTGGCGTGCGTTATGGCAGGCACCTTCAAGCTGATTATGCCTGTAAATGCAAAGATTGCGGGCAATGGAAGGCTTTGCAGTTGATAAATAAAGCGGCAGGGCATATGCTTCAGTATCCCAATAGGTGGCACCGCCGTATTTTTCACCTGTAAATCCTTTAGGACCGATGTTAAGGCTTGCATCTTCCCCGTAATAAGTAGAGAATAGCTGGAACAGGTTAAAGCGGATGCCTTGCTGTGCCTCAGCATCTCCTTCAATTTCAACATCTGCCATTTCCCAGCGCTTCAGCCAGCCTTCTTGATGAGCCTTCAGCAATTCTTCATAGCCCTTCCCGATTTGAGCGGTTAAAACATTTTTACCCTTCGATACAAGGCTTTCTAATGGATGGTTTCTGTCGGTTGTCACCGCTACATATTTGTAAAGGCTTATAGTTTGACCTTTGCTTCCCTTTACAATGATCAGATTATCAGCATATTCGCTTTTTTGATTAGACGAAATGGAAAGCACTTCACCTTCAACAGTAATCTTCATGCTTGCAGATACCATAAAGACAGGTGCATCAAACGGATTTGATTTTGTTTTCATGACAAGAGCTGCCCCGTACTCTACTGCTTCTCTGTCAACCTCATCCCAGAAATCCTCTTCATAGTTGGAATCCTCATTCCGGATATCTCCATCAAGGTAAGGGATGAAGGTAATTTCTCCGTCATAATTGACTGGTGTGGCAGAGTATTTCATAACAGCCAGTTCACTTTCATCAACAGAAAGGAAGCGGACCACCTCAAAAAAAGTCTCTTTTTCGTCTTTTATAATCGTAAATTTCCTCGTTAAAACGCCGTGCTGCATATCAAGCTCACGATAAAATTCTTTTACGGAATCTTTGTAAAGATCTACTTCTGCTCCGTCAATCAGAACTCTGATTCCGAGGTAATTGATTGAGTTGACCACTTTTCCGAAATATTGCGGATACCCGTTTTTCCACCACCCTACACGGGTTTTATCCGGAAACCAAACACCTGCAATATAAGAACCTCTGTGGAAATCTCCTGAATACATTTCTTCAAAATTACCGCGCATTCCCATGTGGCCGTTTCCAATGCTCATCATGCTCTCTGCTAAACGGAATTCTTCTTTATGAAGCTCAGTTTCGATAATTTTCCAATTGTCTACTGAAAAAAGTCTTTTCATTTTTTTCACCCTTTAATCCGCATTTTGTGCAACCGTTTTCACAAGTAATGAAAAATTTTTTAATCCGCTTTCATTATACTACCAATTTGCTATTATAGATAACTATTATTTTAAATAGGCTCTTTTCTTAAACTTTGTTGTTTTTTGATTGATTTAAGTGAATTTAGAGCTATCTTACACATTGCAAATTTTAAGAAAAGATGCCCAGAAGCTAATCTTTTTGCGTTTTCTAAACCCATACGAATAACACAATCTTTGCGAAAACAGCTTTTATATAAGTTGATAAAGGCTTTTTCTTAAACTTTGCTGCTTTCCCACTTTTTTTATTGAAGTTACTTTGAGTTCGCCAGAAGTTTTCCGAAATGATGCCGCTGCGCTAGTCTAAATGCGGGAAAAAAGCTGGTACGAAAAACATCGATCTCTCCGAAAACAGCTTTTGTAACAAATACATAAACGGTACAGGCAGCACCCTTAAAGCTGCTGCCTTCCTCCCGCTATTCCGCTTTCACCTGAAGCTGTTCGGATGCTGAAGTACGAATAGTAAGATCCGGCAAAATGCGATAATACAAAATGATGCCGATCACACCTATTAAAGTAATAAATACAGTTGATGAAAAGCTTGATAAAAAAGCACTGAGCGTTACCGTTACAGAACAAATAAGCATGGCTAGATTAAACGTCAACCCGGCAACCGCCATATAAGAACTCCTTGCATCTGCAGACGGCAAATTGGCCATATAGTTTTGCTCTACAGGAACCCGCAGCACTTCAGCGACTGTTGCAGCAAGCATGGCAAGAAACAGAATCCACATGTTATTTGAATAGGAAATAACGGCGTAGCCAGCGACGAATATCATACAGCTGACAATAAGAGTAGTACTTTCCTTAAATTTCTCAACAATGCGTGCGGCAAACAGAGCTGTAACAACGACGAGAATCGTATTTTCCGTTCTTAAAAATCCGATCATTTCAGTCCCGCCAAATGTCCAGTTCAGTATATGCTGTACTGGCAATTCGTTATTCAAACGAATGCTGATATAGTTGGTGAGCTGAAATTCCATAGACAGAACCAGAAGTCCTGCGAGCACATACAAAACAAAAATGCGGTCTTTTAAGACCTCTTTGTAGCCTTTCAATATGGATATTGTGTGCATCGCAGCAGATCTTTTCTGAACCTTTTTCGGAGCATGACTTTCTTCAATGAAGAAAACGATCAGCACCCAGGCAGCGAATGCAGCTATTGAAAGAGCTATCAAAAGCTCAAATAGATAATGCTGAAATAAAAATCCCCCTGCAATACCGCCAATGGCAATGGAGAGATTATTCGTCCAGTACATGATCGTATACATGAGCTTTCTTTCCTCCGGCTTGCTGACATCAATCAGCATGGCCTGATTGGCTGGTCCAGCAAGCCCCCAGCAAACACTGTTGATCATCATCATGAAGAAGGTGAGGAGCGGCGACGAAAACCACGGTGAATTGGCAAGCATCATCAGAGAAAAAGCCAGAAAGCGAAGAGTTTCTGCAAGAACGATGGCTTTTTTTCTCCCAAAATGGTCTGAGAGATAGCCGCTCAAAAAGTTGAACAGAATGCAAGCAAATACATTCAGCAGGAGGAGCAGCCCCGTTGTCTTCATTCCAAAATAATGAGACAGGTAGATTGCCATAAAAGGAAAAATCATACCGCCGATTGTAGAGCTGATAAAAGATTCTGCCAGACGGATTTTGATTGTCCGGTGAAAAGTAAAAACATTCATATCCCTTATTCCCCATTTCATTTTTAGAAGCAAATGAGATCTTCTGCTAAATACATGTAATCCCGCTGTTCTATTCCTATATGTATTTTGTTTCTGAACTGTAGAAAATAGTAACATAATTTCCCAGTCCATAACAGACCGAAGTTCCTTATTTTCACAAAATTTTGATTAACAATTAAAATGAGTTCTTTCTTCATGGCATAACTATTTGGTATGTTTATAAGGAATCCATTCCATAACATATAATGGCTCTTAAACAGAAAGAAGGGAAACCTTGAAGAACAATAAAATCTATCTTATCCTTATCGCCGTCATGCTTATTTGGGGCTTTAACGTCTCCTTTATCAAAATTATTGTTGGCAGCTTTATGCCGGTAACCATGACGTCTTTTCGTATTTTTACCGCAGGTGTCACTGTACTGATCATTCTTGCATTTATAAAAAGACTGAGAAAGCCGACGCTTCAGGAAATAAAATTCATCATTTTCGGAGGACTTCTCAATGTCGTCGGGCATCATTATTTTCTTTCAACAGGCCTTACAAAAACGACAGCCGCAAACGGCGGACTCATCCTAGGATTAGGCCCGATGCTTACAGCTATCCTTTCCATTATTTTCCTGAATAAAAAACTCACTCTTATCAGACTGTCTGGCTTTGTGCTTGGACTTATCGGGGTTAGCTTTACTGTCCTCGCAGGAGGCAAAGGAATCGGTTCCATCAATTTTGGCGATTTAGACATTTTTCTCTCCATTTTCAGCCAGGCTTCAAGCTTTATTATTGTCAGCAAAGCAGCCAAAGTGATGGACCCGCGGCTACTGACAGGATATATGCTCCTTTTCGGCTCCTTTATTCTTTTCGGCATCAGTCTCATAACAGAACCTAACGGGCTAATGAGCATGACAAACGGAAGTCCTTCCGTATGGGCTTCGTTCTTCGGATCTGCTGTACTTGCAACAGCTTTCGGCCATATGATTTATAATTCTGTTATTGGAAAGGCAGGGGCAGCAGAAGCCTCTATCTTTATGAACTTGAGCACTTTTTTTGCCCTTCTTGGATCAGCGCTTTTTCTCGGAGAAAACATCCTTCCTTCTCACTTTATCGGCTTGCTGCTAATTGTAGCTGGTGTTCTTTTCGGATCGGGAGCATTCGAAGAAATGAGGCTTCGCCAAAAAAGAAGACAAAGCAGATCTACTTCTATATAAGAAAAGCGCAAGCGCCTTGTTCAGCCCCGACAAGCACTGGAAGGAAACCCCGCAAAGTTCGGTTTTGACTTTGTGGGGTTTTCTGAAGTGACCTCAAGGGCCTAGGCGCTGGAGCTGGACAAATCAACTTAGAAATTTATACTTTCTGATCTTTTAAAAAGAGAAAGGCAGGCTGGAATCTTTCATCCTGCCTGCCTTTTCTGTTTCTTAATAAGAACCTTCAGCTTTTTCAAGCAGGTTATCTGCTAAGTTTGAGAGGTTATCCGTCGTCTGGTTAATTTCTTTAATCGATACAACAATTGTATCCAGATCGGTTTTATTGCGGTTAAACATATCAAGATAATTTTCCATTTCCATTTTAACAGTTGAAAGTCCTCTATTTACCTGCTGAATTTTCACCTGAGATTCTTTCGTTGAAATGTTCATTGAATTCATCCGGTCAATGAGGAGCAGGATGTTTTTATCACTTTCTTCTATTAGTGTTTTGATGTGATTGCTCATGTTCTTCGCGTTCTCAGCAAGCTTTCGGACCTCTGTCGCTACTACAGCAAATCCTCTTCCTTCATCACCTGCACGGGCAGCCTCAATAGATGCATTCAGCGCAAGCAGGTTCGTTTGGTCGGCAATTTCTTCAATTTGTTTTGTCGATACAATGATCTTATTTGAGATTTCCTTCAAGCTGCCGATTCCTTCAAGGGAACTGCCTACTTCTGTAATGGCCTGTCCGAAAATCGCCACCATTTCTTCCATTTGGCGCTGATTTTCATTTGTCAGACTGAGAAGGTTCTTGCTGCTCTTTTGAGTAGTTTCAGTCTCTTTTCGGATTTCTTCTGCTTTAGCACTTGTTTCAAAAATCGTTGTATTGGTCTCTTCTACTGTGGCAGCAAGCTCCTGGCTGATCGCACCGAGCTCTCTTTGTAAATGAGCATTTTTTTCATTCACTGAATTTATCTCGTGCATGCGGCTCTCCATGTAATTTTCCACAACAAGCTGTGAGTCAAGGTTAATAATATGGGTTACAGCTGTCATTACTTTAGGCAGCCTCTCCGGCTCATCTGCAAATTTTTCTGCGATCTTTGGAATAAGCAGTGTGTTCATTGCTGAATAGGTGGCGAGAAACCAAGTGACAGGAAGAGCTGCTCCATTTTGTGTCTGTCCGATTCTTGTTCTCATTTCAAAATAGGCAGCATCCAGCTCACCGCTCAGCAGGCTTTGAAAATATTGTACGAATAAACTAAGCAGCCTCTCTCTTGTTGTATGATCAGTTGCAATCTTTGTCAGCAAAGGCTGCTTATATAAATCATCAAGTACTTGGTTCAGTACCCCTTCAAGCTCTTCCATGATAAACGGTTTGATTGATTTTAAAACAGTGAGGTGGCAAGCGTTAAAGCCCATATATTCGAGCCTGCCTGAAAGCTCCTTGTCTTCAAGCTTTATGGCATGATCTTCTGTAATAAATTCGATTTTTTTAACTCTTTCAATTTGACCGGCCTTTTTGTTTCTTCTTGTTTTAAACAGCATTCTATTTCCACCTCTTCTGATGATTTAAAAATACGCAAACCACACTTTGCGCTTTAAGTATTTTTCTATTATTTATATCGGTCTTTCGTCACAGTTCGTTGAGTGGAAACTTTTTATAAGGCTCTTTTCTTAAACTTTGTTGCTCATGATCCTATATTTAGTGCTCGAAACCTATTGGGATGGCAAAAACTTTTAGAAAAGATGCCCCGCTGCTAGTCTAAATGCCTGATAAAAGCATGTACGAAAAACAACAGTCTCTGCGAAAACAGCCTTTAAAAAAAGCGCCGAATGTTCTCTGCCGCTCTGCATAAAGAAAGCCGGCTGTAAAAACAGCCGGCTCCAGACTGTCGACAAACTCCTCGATTTTGAGGAGGATGTTGGCAGTTTTTTTGTATAATGAAAGAAGTAACTAGTGAGGTGATTGAAATGCTGTCTAAAAATAATCAAATGAATCGTGATCAAATGGA